>DASQPY010000082.1:0-7498 GCA_035643735.1 Actinoallomurus sp.
GTCGCCGGCCACGGCCCCCTCGCCGAGTCCGAACGCCGCCACGTAGCCGTCGTGCCGCTCGGCGTACCGTTCGGGTCGGATCATCCCTTCCGCGGCCGGGCCGGACAGGATCTTCTCCAGCGCGCCGAGGCAGGTCTCCCAGCCGGTCGCGAAGCTGCCGGCCATCGGGCGGTCGTCGAAGGTGTGGGTGAAGGTCAGCACGCTGCCCTCGCCGTCCGGGCGCAGCTCCATGCGCAGCGGGTCGCCGTTCCAGGTGAAGGCGAACACGCGCGGCGGGTCCAGTTCGGTGATCGACCCTTCGGTGGCGTCCATCTCACCGCCCGGGAAGGAGAACGCGATCCTGCCGCCGACGCGGAAGTCCATCTCGACGAGGGCGGGGAACCAGTGCGCCATCTCGGCCGGGTCGGTGACCGCCCGCCAGACCTTCTCCACCGGATGCGCGAGCCGGCGTTCGAACCTCAGGACGTTGCGTCCGCCGATGGTGTGCAGGCTTCCGTTCACGAGTCATCCTCCGTACGGCCCGGTGCCGTGCCGGGCATGGTGTCCAGGTGGTGTTCGAGGGCGTCGAGCGCGTCCGACCACAGCCGGCGGTAGGGCCGCAGCCACGCGTCGATCTCTGCCAGCGGCTCGGGCCGCAGTTCGTACCAGCGCCGCTGCGCCTCGGCGCGTACGCGGACCAGCCCGGCCTCGCGCAGCACCCGCAGGTGCTTGGAGGTGCCCGGCTGGGTGAGGCCCAGGGCCTCGGTCAGCTCCGCCACCGGCCGGGGACGCTCCAGCAGCAGATCCAGGATCCGCCGCCGGGTCGGCTCGGCGAGCACGTCGAATGTCGTTGCCACGCCCGCGAATATAGCCCGGAGGGAATATACCCGTCAAGGCATATAGCCCGGGCCGGGCGAGTGCCGGCCGACCGGCTCGACGAGCCGTGGAGGATGTCGAGAATGCGGTGCCGGCTCCGTCCCAGGGACACCAGCGGCCACGAACCGGCCGCGCGATGAAGGAGACCCAGCGCCATGCGAAAGCTCAGAGTCCAGCAGTGGGTTACCGTCGACAATATCGCCGCGGAGGAGGACGGCGGGCTCAGCTTTGTGTCAGGGGAGCCCTTTTCCGAGAAGACCAACCCTGCGTTCAAGGCAAGCGTGATGGGGCTCATCGACTCGGTCGACACGATGATTCTCGGCGCGAATACTTACGCCCAGGCCAAGGACTATTGGCCGTACGCCGACGACCAGGGCGAGTACGGCGAGAAGCTCAACGATCTCACCAAGTTCGTCGCCTCGTCGAAGCTGGATGATGCCCCCTGGGGCGACTTTCCCGCCGCGACCGTGACGCGCGACCCGGCCGCCACCATCCGGGAGCTCAAGGAGCAGAGCGGCAAGGACATCTGGCTGTGGGGGAGCTTGAAACTCATGCACTCCCTCCTGGACGCCGGCGTCGTCGACGAAGTCCAGATGCTGGTCTGCCCGGCGTCACGCGGCAAGGGAACGCGCGTTTTCGAGGATCGGCAAGACCTGAAGCTGATCGAGGCCGCCCCGTTCGAGAACGGCATAGCACTTCTGCGCTACGAGATCAAGAAATAAGCGGAAAGTCCGCAGGTTCGAGTCGGACGCCGGCGATGCTGCTCGTTTTGGGCATCGGCCTCCTCGTTCATCCGAAGGGTGGACGAGGTCCGGCCGGAATTGACCGTTTCCGGGACGACTGGTGCGAGGTGATCTGTGGGTGGGCTAGGACTAGAGGCATGGAGTTCTTCTGTTACCACCGCGACCGGCCCGGATCCGCGGCGATGCGCGGCGAGCTGCTGGAACAGCACTGGTCCTATATGGACCGGTACGCGAAGGAGATGATCGCCCGGGGCCCGACCTTCGTCGGCGACACACCCACCGGCAGCGTGCACATCCTCGATCTGCCCGATCCCGCCGCCGCCCGCGCGTTCGCCTTCGACGAGCCGAACTACCAGGCGGGCGTGTACCGGGACGTGCAGCTACGGCGGTGGCGCAACGTGCTGGGGCGGACCATGTGGGATTTCCCCGGTGGCCGGACCGGTGGTGACCGTTACCTGGTGCTCGGGTTCGGCGCGGGCCAGGCTGCCGACACCGTGCCGCCCGACCCGGACGAGCTGATCGCCTACGGGCCGCTGCTGGCCGACGACGGCACCACGTGGCTGGGTACGGCGGCGCTGGTCCGGGCGCCGGACCCGGGCACGGCACGCGCCGTCCTGACCCCGGACCGGTACGCCGGCATCGAGGTGCACAACTGGCAGTTCGGCGGGCAGCCGTCATGACCTGAGGACACCAAGGCCACCGCAGCGACCCCGGCCGGCTCAGGACAGCCGGGGCAGGACCTCGGCGGCCAGCCGCTCCATCTGCGCCATCTCCTCGGACAGCGGGTTGAGCAGGATCATCTCCGCGCCCGCGTCGGCGACCTTCCGCAGTCCCCGCACGCAGTCCTCCGGCGTACCGGCGACCGCGACCGGGGCCATGCCGGTCCTTCCGTAGAGCCGCTCGAGCGCGGCGTCGATGGCGCGCCCGGCGCGGGCCGCGTCGTCATCGACCGCGATGTAGACGCGCTTGGCGATGCCGAACCCGCCCGGGTCACGGCCCTGCTCCGCGAGGGCGTCCCGTACGAGCCGTACCTGCTCGCCGAACCGCTCGGTGCCGGTGGCCCCGGCGCCGAAGAAGCCGTCGCCGTGCCGTACGGCCCGGCGCAGGGCGTCCGGGTGGTTGCCGCCGAACCACAGCGGCGGGTACGGCTTCTGGAACGGCTTGGGTTCCATCGCCGCGCCGTCGAGCCGCCAGAACCGCCCCTCGAAGATGATGCGGGGCTCGGTCCAGCACGCCTTCATCAGCCGCAGTCCTTCGTTGAACCGGGCGACCAGGCCGCCGGGGTCGACGCCGAACGCGGAGAACATCCGGCCGCGTCCCCCTGTCCCCACACCGACCTCGAGGCGGCCCCGGCTGAGCTGGTCCAGCGTGGCGATGCTCTTGGCCAGGTGGACCGGGCCGTGCAGCGGCGTGACGAACACCGCGCAGCCGAGCCGCAGCCGCTCCGTGCACGCGGCGGCGTACGTCAGGGTCTCGATCGGCCCCAGTGTGGGGGGCGCGCCCAGGACCTGCTCCTGCGCCCAGGCACTGTCGAAGCCGACTGCCTCGGCGCGCGCGAGGTGGTGGCGGAAGGCGACGGGGTCGAAGTCGCCGTCGGCGGTGAGCTGCGGGATCGAGATCGCGAATCGCACGCGTCCGACGGTAGCGCCCGCTCGCGTGCCGGCGGGGTTCAGGCCCCGTAGGGGCCCTGGGGGCCGCGGAAGGGCAGGGTCTGGCTGTAGACGATGTTGGTGGTGGTGCTGCCGAACCGGGCCAGCTCGTCGATGACCTTCTCCAGATGCCCCATGGACGCCGCGGCGACCTTGAGCGTGTAGCAGTCGTCGCCGGTGGTCCGCAGGCACTCCAGGATCTCCACGCCTGGATAGCCTGAGGCGATGCGAATAGGCGTCAACGTTCCCAACTTCGGGCACGGCACCGACCCCGGCATGGTGCGCGACTGGGCGCAGACCGTCGAGGGCCTGGGGTTCGACCTGCTGATGGTCTCCGACCACGTCGCGGTCACGCCCGACGTCGCCGAGCAGTACCCGGCGCCGTTCTATGAGCCCTTCACGACACTGTCCTGGCTGGCCGGCATCACCCACCGGGTCCGGCTCGGGACCACGGTGCTCATCCTGCCCTACCGCCATCCGCTGCTGGTGGCACGGATGGCCGCCAACCTCCACCAGCTCAGCGGGGGCCGGCTCGTCCTGGGGGTCGGCGTCGGCTGGGCCCGGCAGGAGTTCGCGGCGCTCGGCGTGCCGTTCGACCGGCGCGGGAAGCTGACCGACGAGGCCCTGCGGGCCGTACGCGCGGCGTGGGAGGACGAGGAGGACTACGGCCACGGGCCGATACCGATCTGGGTCGGGGGCAACAGCGACGCGGCCCTGCGCCGGGCGGTGCGTTTCGGTGAGGCATGGCATCCGCTGCGGTTCACCCTCCCCTGGCTGCGCGAGGCGCTGGAGCGGCTCGCGACCGCCGCGGCCGGGCGGGGAGGGCCGGTGCCCGGTTTGGCGCCGCGCATCGCCCTGCGCCTGACCCCCTCTCCCTCGGGCGGCCCCGGCCGGCTCGCCGGCGAGGGCACGATCGAGCAGATCACCGGCGATCTGGAGGAGCTGAGGCGGCTCGGCGCCGGCACCGTCGTCCTGGACCCGTTCGGCGGAGACCTCGAAGAGATCCACCACCCGCAGCAGGCATGGCGGGCGCTGGCGGCCGTGGCCGCCGCCCTCCCCACGAGATCGGAGTGATGATGACGACCGACGAGCAGACCCTCCTGCGCAGAGCCATCGAGCTGGCCGCGGCGGCACGTGCGGGCGGCAACCCGCCGTTCGGGTCGCTGCTGGCCGGACCGGACGGCACCGTACTCGCCGAAGAGCGCAACACGACCATCACCGACGCCGACATCAGCGCGCACCCGGAGCTGAAGCTGGCCCGGTGGGCGGCCCGCGAGCTCGACCCCGCCACCGCCGCGGCCACCACGATGTTCACGAGCTGCCAGCCGTGTCAGATGTGCGCGGGCGCCATCGAACGCTCCGGCCTGGGCCGCGTCGTGTACGCCCTGTCCAACGAGCAGCTCACCGGCCTCAAACCCGGCCCCGGATGGCCCGACGTGCCGCAGGACGGACCCGCCCTGTACGAGGAGGCGCGCGTCCCGGTCGAGGGCTACTACACCTGACCCGTACGGGTACCGTGACGCCCGACAAGGGGGGAGCGGTCGATGCGAGCGGTGGTCTATGAGGCGTTCGGAGGCGCGCCGGAGGTACGCCAGGTGCCCGATCCGGTCCCGCCGCCGGGCGGCGTGGTGATCCGGGTCGGCGCGACCGGCCTGTGCCGCAGCGACTGGCACGGCTGGATGGGCCATGACGCCGACATCACGCTGCCGCACGTTCCCGGGCACGAGCTGGCCGGGGTGATCGAGGCCACCGGCCCCGGCGTCGCCGCATGGCGTGCCGGGGACCGGGTGACCGTCCCGTTCGTCTGCGCGTGCGGGCGATGCGCGGCCTGCGCCGCCGGTGACCAGCAGGTCTGTGAGCGCCAGACCCAGCCGGGGTTCACGCACTGGGGGTCGTTCGCCGAGTACGTCGCGATCGAGAACGCCGACGTCAACCTGGTGGCGCTTCCGGAGGAGACGGCCTTCGCCGCGGCGGCCGCGCTCGGCTGCCGCTTCGCCACCGCGTTCCGCGCCGTCACCGCGCACGGCCGGGTCGCGCCGGGCGAGTGGGTGGCCGTGCACGGCTGCGGCGGTGTCGGCCTGTCCGCGGTGATGATCGCGGCGGCGGCCGGCGCGCGCGTCGTGGCGGTCGACCTGTCCCCCGGCGCTTTGGAGCTGGCCCGCGCGTTCGGCGCCGAGGCCTGTGTGAGGGGCCCCGATCGCGTCCCCGAGGCGATCCGCGAGATCACCGGAGGGGGCGCGCACGTCTCCCTCGACGCCTTGGGCAGCGCGCCGACCTGCGCGGACTCCATCACGTGCCTGCGCCGCCGCGGCCGGCACGTCCAGGTCGGCCTGCTGCCGGAGGACAGGACCGGCCTGCCGATGGGCCGGGTCATCGCCTACGAGCTGGCCGTGCTCGGCAGCCACGGCATGCCCGCCCACGCGTACCGCCCGATGATGGACCTGGTCACCGCCGGCGCCCTGCGGCCGGACCGGCTCATCATCCGGACCATCGGCCTCGCCGAGACGCCGGCGGCGCTGACGGCGATGGGCACCGCCCCGGCCACCGGCGTGACCGTGATCGACCCGGCCGGGGCGGCCTGACCGCTCAGTCGGAACGGCGGAACTGCGCGATCGCCACGGCGAGCAGGCCGGCGCCCAGGACGACGACCAGCACAACCTCCAGCAGGATCGGCACGTGCCAGCCGAACCACGTGACGCCGGGGTTGAACCTCGCCTTGAGCTGCGCGCTCGCGTCGATGTTTGCGAACACCACGTGGCGCAGGGGGTCGACCGCGTACGTCAGCGGGTTGATCCGGGTCAAGAAGCTCAGCCAGTCCGGCAGGCCCGACAGCGGGAACAGCGCCCCGGACAGGAACATCATCGGCATCATCGCCATCTGCATGATGCCGAAGAAGGACTGCATCTTCTTGATCCGCGCGGCGAGCACCACCCCGAACGCCGTGATCGTGAACGCTCCGGCGAACATCAGGAACACCAGCAGGATGAGCATGACCGGGTCGTAGGGCACCCCGGCCAGACCGGCCAGCGCGAGGATCACCACGCCCTGGGACGTCGCGACGACCGCGCCGCCGAGGACCTTGCCGACCACGATCGAGGTGCGGCTGACCGGCGCGACGAGCATCTCCCGCAAGAACCCGAACTCCCGGTCCCACACGATCGAGGCCGCCGAGAACATCCCGGTGAACATCACCGACATCGCGATGACGCCGGGGAAGATGAAGGTCTTCAGGTCCACGCCCCCGCCGCCGGACACCAGCGAGCCCAGCCCGGTGCCCAGGACGAGCAGGTACAGCACCGGCTGGACCAGCTGGGAGATCATCCTGGTGCGGTCGTAGAAGAAGCGCAGCAGCTCACGGTGCAGGACGATCTTGATCGCCCGCAGGTCGTGGCCCAGGCTGCGCTGCGCGACGCGGACCTGGGCGGTCTCGATGACGGGTTGCACATCGGTCGCCATCGCTCATCTCCTCATCATCCGGCGCGCCCAGTCCATCGCGCCGGCCTCGGCGTCGCGGATCGTGGTGCCGGTGTAGTTCATGAACACGTCATCGAGTGAGGGCTGGGCGACGTGCACCGAGCGGATCGCCACCCCGAGCTCGGCGAACAGCCGCGGCACGAACTCCTCACCGGAGGAGACCGCGAAGGTGACCGCGCCCTCGTGCACGCCGGCGTCGATGCCGAAGCGGTCCTTCAGCTCGGCGATCGCGGCCTCGTCGTCGCCGGTCACGATCTGCACCCGGTCCTTGCCGACATTGGCCTTGAGCTTTTCCGGGGTGTCCAGGACGACGATCTCACCATGGTCGATGATCGCGATGCGGTCGCAGTACTCGGCCTCCTCCATGTAGTGCGTGGTGAGGAAGATCGTGATGTCCTCGGTCTCCTTGAGCTGGTTGATGTAGCCCCAGATCGCCGACCGGGTCTGGGGGTCCAGGCCGACGGTCGGCTCGTCCAGGAACAGCACGCGCGGCGAGTGCAGCAGGCCCCGCGCGATCTCCAGCCGGCGCTTCATTCCGCCCGAGAACGTCTCGACCTTGCTGTCCTTGCGGTCGGTCAGGTCGACCATGTCCAGGACCAGGGCGATGCGCTCGTCCATCACGTCCCGCGGCAGGCCGTACAGCTCGCCGTGGAAGCGCAGGTTCTGCTCGGCGGTCAGGTACGCGTCCAACGTCGGGTCCTGGAAGACCAGGCCGATGTTGCGCCGTACCTCGTCGCGGTCGGCCACGATGTCGTGTCCGGCCACGCGCGCGGCGCC
>DASQPY010000083.1:0-10087 GCA_035643735.1 Actinoallomurus sp.
CCGGCGCCGGATCATGAGACCCAGTGGTGGTGATGACCGGGGTAGTACTGCCCGCTCGACGCGCCACCCCGGCAGCCAGCCCGGCTGATGCCGATGACGGCGACGGAGTTGCCGCAGATGTTCACGGGGATGGAGACCGGAATGAGGACCTGGTTTCCGGAGAGCACGCCGCCGTTGCCGCCGCCCATGCCGGCGTTGGCAGGGGTGGCCAGGAGCAGGGCACCCGAGGCTGCGGCTGCCACGATGCCGGCCGCGGTGAGCTTCTTGAGCACGTGAATCCTCCCGTACGTGGAGATTCGCGACCGCCCGTGAGGCGGCCGATACGTACGGTAGTTATCCAGGCACGCCCTGATAACGGCAATCGATTCGTCAATCACGTGACGTAATCGTTACTTAGCGTCACCATTCTGCCCGCTTTTGATGAGACCCGTCTCGTATGCGAAGACCACCGCCTGAACGCGGTCGCGCAGGTCCAGCTTGCTCAGAATCCGCCCGACATGCGTCTTCACGGTGGCCTCGGAGACGTAGAGCATCTCGGCGATCTCACCGTTGGACATGCCACGCGCGACGAGCTTCAGCACCTCTCCTTCACGGGCGGTGAGCGTGTCGAGCGCCGCGTTCGGCTGCTGGTCCTCGTCGGGGATGTGCTGCACGAAGCGGTCGATGAGCCGGCGTGTGGTGCTCGGGGCGACGACGGAGTCGCCCGAGCTGACCGCGTGGATGGCCTCGATCAGCTGCTCCGGCCGCGCGTCCTTCAGCAAGAAGCCGGCCGCCCCGGCCTTGAGCGCCGCGAAGGCGTACTCATCGAGGTCGAACGTGGTCAAGATGATCACCTTGGGCCGGCCGGCGCTCGCGCAGATGTGCCGGGTCGCCTCGATGCCGTCCATCCGCGGCATGCGCACGTCCATCAGTACGACATCGGCCGTGGTGGCGCGCAGCACCTCCAGTGCCTGGCGGCCGTCGGACGCCTCGCCGGCCACCTCGATGCCGGGCTGGGCGTCGAGCACCATCCGAAAGCCGGTGCGCACGAGCTCCTGGTCGTCGACCAGCAGCACCCTGATGGTCATGAAGGCTCCTTCGCCGGGCGCTCGGTCACGTCTTCACTTCCTCTTTCACCTGCAACCGTGCGATGACCTCGAAGCCGCCGCCGGGGACCGGTTCGGCGCTCACGTGGCCGCCGTAGACGGCGGCGCGCTCGCGCATGCTCAGCAGGCCATGGCCCCGTCCGTCCGAGAAGGTCGCGCCTCGTCCGTCGTCGCGGATCCGTACCTCGACCGCCTGATCACCGTAGTGGAGTTCGACCCACGCCCTCGCGGACGGACCCGCGTGCTTCATCACGTTGGTGAGGGCCTCCTGGACGATCCGGTAGACGGCGAGCTCCATGCCGCCGGGCAGCGCGACAGCGGATCCCCTCACCGCCAGTTCGACCTTCAGCCCCGTGTTGCGCATCTGCCCGACCAGCGCGGAGAGCTGGTCGACGCCCGGCTGCGGTGCGAGAACGGCCTGGCCGTCGCCCTCACGGAGCACGCCGAGCATCCGGCGCATCTCCGCGAGCGCCTGCCGGCCGGTGGTGCCGATCGCCTGCATCGCGCGCTTGGCCCGCTCGGCGTCGGTGTCCACCGTGAACGAGGCCCCGTCGGCCTGGATCACCATCACGCTGATGCTGTGCGCGATCACGTCGTGCATCTCCCGCGCGATCCGTGCCCGCTCCGCGGCGGCGGCGACCTCGGCCTGCGCGTCGCGTTCGCGTTCGAGCCGCTTGGCCCGCTCCTCCAGGCTCAGGGTGTACTTGCGCCGGGTGCTGATGTACAGCCCGCCCAGCCAGACCGCCCAGATGCAGATCGACGTGGGCAGCAGCGCCTTCCACTCGGCCTGGCCGGCGCCGCCCGACCCGGCCTGGCTGTAGGTCGCCAGCACCATGCCGAGTTCGACGACCAGCCCCGCCGCGAACGCCCATCGGAAGGCGCACTGCGCGGCGATGGTGTACATGGCGATCAGGACCGCGAAGTCGTTGAAGCCGATGCCGATCCCCGCGAGCCACTGCGCGAACGCCACCAGCGCGATGAGCGCGAACACCGCTCGCGGCCACCGTCGCCGCAAGATCAGCGGGACGCACATCACGAATGCCAGCGTGAGATGGATCGTCAGAGGAATCTCACGAGGCATCCCGGCCTTGGTGAACTCCACGTATCGGGGCCTGATCGCCAGCGCCAGCGCGATGAGCGGCAGCATCAGCGTCAGATCCACGAGGGTCTGGTGCCGTCTCAGCCAGGCGAACACTCGGGCGAACATCGCCCCAGCGTATTTACTGTCCGGTCGACGCGCGTCAGTCCCAGGTCGGAACCCACCTACGACCAGGGGGGCACACGGTACGGTCGATAGCGTGAGTCAGGTCGGATGGCGGATGGCGATGGAGCGGGCGCTGTACGGACCGGACGGCTTCTACACGCGCGGCGAACGCCCCGCGGCCCACTTCCGTACCTCGGTCCACGCCTCGCGGCGGTTCGCCCAGGCGATGGTCCGGCTGATCGCCGAGATGGACGACGCACTCGGCCGCCCGGCGCGCTTCGACCTGGTCGACGTCGGCGCCGGTTCCGGCGAGCTCCTCGCCGAGATCCTGGCGACGGACGGGCTGTCCGGACGGCTCCGCCCGATCGCCGTGGAGGTCGCCCCGCGCCCCGCCGGGCTGAGCCGGGCGATCGAATGGCGCGACCGCCTGCCGGACTCGATCACCGGGCTCGTCATCGCCAACGAATGGCTCGACAACGTGCCGCTCGACATCGTGGAGCTGACCGGCGACGGACTGCGGCTCGTCGTGGTCGACCCGAGCACCGGGGCCGAGCTGCCGGGTCCCGTTCCGTCCGCCGAGGACGCCGCCTGGCTGGAGCGCTGGTGGCCGCTGCGCGAGCCCGGCGACCGCGCCGAGATCGGGCGGCACCGGTGCGCGGCGTGGGCCTCGGTGATCGAACGCCTGGAGGGCGGGATGGCCCTGGCCATCGACTACGCGCACGACCGCGAGCGCCGGCCCGCGTACGGCACCCTGACCGGCTACCGCGACGGCCGGTGCGTCTCCCCCGTGCCGGACGGCTCGTGCGACATCACCGCCCACGTCGCTCTCGACGCCTGCGCCGACAACGGCGTCAGCGCCGGCGCGACGAGCACGCTGCTGACCACGCAGCGCGCCGCACTGCGGGCGCTGGGCCTGCGCGGCACCCGGCCGCCGCTGGAGCTGGCCCGTACCGATCCCCGCGGCTACCTCCTGGCGCTGCGTGCGGCGGGTGAGGACGCCGAACTGATCGACCGCGAAGGGCTGGGCGGGTTCGGCTGGCTGGTGCAGACCGTGGGGGTCGACGTGCCCCAGGTGCTGACCGCCGCTACACCTCGACGTGAAGCGACTCCAGGCCGCGCAGGATGAAGCCCGGCTTCCACTTGGGCTCGGTCTTCAGGCGCAGATCCGGCGCCGCGCGCAGCAGGGCGCCCATCGACTCGGCCAGCTCGATCCGGGCCAGCGGGGCACCCAGGCAGAAGTGAATGCCCGCGCCGAAGCCGATGTGGGGGTTCGGGTCGCGGGCGAGGTCGAGCGTGCCGGGCTCGGCGAAGACGTCCGGGTCGTGGTTCGCTGAGGCGAACTGCAGGGCCACCTCGGCGCCGCGCGGCACACGTACGCCCGCCACCTCGATGTCCTCCAGCACCCAGCGCTCGAACATCGGCGCCGGAGTGTCGTAGCGGAGCAGCTCCTCGACGGCGGTGGGAACCAGGCCGTGGTCGGCGCGGAGGCGGTCGAGCTGGTCCGGGTTGCGAAGCAGCGCCCACCAGGAGTTGCCGGTGGCGTTCACGGTCGCCTCGTGCCCCGCGTTGAGCAGCAGTACGCACGTGCCGACCAGCTCGTCCTCGGTGAGGCCCTCGACCGCGGTGAGCGCGCTGATCAGGTCCTCGCCCGGTGCGGCACGCCGGGTGCGCGCCAGGTCCCGCAGGTATTCGGAGAACTCCACCGAGGCGCGTACGGCGGTCCGCTGCGTCTCGTCCGGCGGGTCCAGCTCATACATGCCGCAGATCTGCGCCGACCAGGGGCGCAGCAGCGGATGATCGACCGCGGGGATGCCGAGCATCTCGGCGATCACCGTCACCGGCAGCGGCTCGGCCACCTCGGCGAGCAGGTCACCGCCGCCCCGTTCGGCGAGGCCGCGCGCGAGCTCCGCGGCCAGCTCACGGATGCGGGCCCGCAGACCTTCGACCATGCGCGGCGTGAACGCCTTGGACACCAGCCGCCGCAGCCGGGTGTGGTCCGGCGGCTCGACGTCGAGCATGCCCGCCCGGATGAGGTTCCAGAACGGCGCCAGGAACTCCGGCTCCGGTGGCCTGCCGAACTCCTCGTGCGAGGCGACGTGGAGGTAGGTGCGGCCGAGCCGGCGGTCCCGCAGCAGCGCGTTGACGTCCTCGTGGCGGGAGACCACCCACTGCCCGGTGGGCTCGTCGAAGTAGACGGGCCGGTCGCGGCGCAGCTCGGCGTAGGCGGCGTACGGGTCGGCGACGAAATCGGGCGACCACGGATCGTAGGTCATGCGGCGCTCGTCGATTCCCTCGCTCCGCTCGGTCATGTCAGGTGGCCCAGCGGTCGGTTCGCTGGTCGGCGGCGCGGGCACGATGCGCGCGTCCGGCCGCGGACTCGACGATCGCCCGTGCTTCGCCCAGCTCGCGGTTCTCGGCGGCGACCTGCACCGGGCCGGGCGGCGCGTCGACGTGGACGGTGCCGAGGTTCAGCAGCCGCTGCAGCGGGCCCGCCGTCAGGCGTACGCTCTGCGCCCGCGCGTGGGCGATCACGTCGAGCCGCCGGCACATCCGGCCCCGCCGGGTGACGAAGATGGCGTTGTCGGTGCCGGCCGCGCCGTTGCCGAACGGCGCGAGCCAGGACCGCGGCGCGGGCAGCAGGGGTACGGCCTCGGCGTTGGTGCCCGGGAAGACCAGGCCGACGAGCTGGAAGGCGATGTGCCGCGGCGCGACCGGCAGCAGCACCGAGGAGAGGACCTGGCGTTCGCCGACGTATCCGGCGACGGTGACGTCGAGGCGCGCCCAGCCGTACCCCCGCCACAGCAGCGGTTCGATCACCCGCACCGCCTGCACCCGGCCCGGCGGCACGGTCTGCATGCGCGTCTCCATCAGCCCGTAACGCAGCCGCAGGCCGTCGGGTGACAGGGCGGCCTTGAAGCCACCGTGCATGAGCAGCGGTGCCATCACTCCGCGTGCGAGGCCGAGCAGCACGGGCAGCGCGGCGGCCAGCACGCCCGGCTCGCGGTAGACCACGCCGAACGCCAGCAGCGCGACGAACAGGGTCAGCGCGCCGATGACCGGCAGCTTCAGCAGCTGTGAGCCGAGCAGCGAGCCGAAGCCCACCCGCCAGTACGGCCGCTCGGGCGCCCCGGGCGTCTGGCCGGGCAGCCCGGCGGCGCGGGCCAGCAGCTCGGCGCGCAACTGCTCGCCCATCGACCGGCCCAGGTAGCGGAACTTGGTCTCGGCCTGGTCCCCGCCGGCCAGCTCGACGCGCACCTCGGCGAGGCCGAAGATCCGGGTGACCAACGGGCGTACGACGTCGACCGCCTGGACACGTGACAGCGGGACCCGGCGGCTGCGCCGCCGCATGATCCCGGTCTCGACCAGGAGGTCGTCGCCGTCGATACGGAACTTCACCGACCACCAGGTCCAGAAGCCCACGAGCGCCGCGACGGCCGTGACCGGCAGCATGACCAGCACGAACCTCGCGAGCGACTGCGGGGTCAGCAGCAGCGCGAAGCCGTCGGCGGTCTGGGTGATCAGCAGGGAGTATCCGCCGAGCACGAACATGATCACCATGACGGCCAGCGCGTTGATCACGGCGGTGGACACGTGCAGGCGATGCACGCCGACGGAGAAGTGGACCGGCGGCTTGGGCGGCGGGCCGTACGGACGGCCGTAGGGCGAGGCGCCGTACGGGGGACCGTAGGGCGGCCCCGGTGGTGGGCCGTAGCCCGGCCCGTACCCGGGTGGGGGGCCGTAGGGCGGTCCCATGCTCACAGCCCGATCGACCTCGATTCGCCCTTCTGCGCCAACCGGTCGCGCAGGACGGCGGCGTCACTGGCGGGCAGACCGGGGATGCGGGCGTCGGTGGCCGCGGCGGCGGTGTGCAGCCGCACCGTGGCCACGCCCAGCCACTGCTCCAGCAGCCCGGCCGTCACGTCGACGTACTGCATCCGGCCGTACGGCACCACGACGAGGTGCTTGATGAAGAAGCCGTGGGTGACCAGCAGGTCATCGGCGCGCTCGGCGAACCCCCACGAGCGGTAGACCAGCTCGGCCACGATCCAGCCCATCGCGCACCCGACCACGATCACCGCGAGCCAGACCAGCCCGCCGAGCAGACCGATCATGCGCGAGAGGACGAAGGCGCCGGCGATCGTGAGGGGCAGCGCCCACAGCAGCACGGCGATGCGCCGGTGCCAGGTGAGCCGGGGCGACACCCGCGCCCACGTCATGCCGGACGGCGGGTCGAACGCCTGCTCGGCCCGGCCGCCGATGGGCACCGGCGAGGGTCCCGAAGGGCCGCTGGACATGGGTACCGGGGGCAACGGCCCACGCTGCGGCGGCGGGGCGCCGTGCGGCAGGATCCTCGGACTGCCCGGCGGCATGTCCCGTGGCTCGCCGGCGGTCGGGTAGCTCTCGTTCATCGCGACAAGTCAACCTTAAGTGGGCCGCATTCCGCGAGAGTAAGAGCCCGCGCGGATAGGGCGCGCGTAACGAGCGGTGTCCAGGTGGTGCCTGGCAAGGCGGAGGAGGGAGTCGGCCTGGTGTTGGCCGTCGACCGACGACAACGCCGCCAGGCGCCGCCTGGGCGCCGCGCAGTAGCGCAGTCCTATCCGCGCGGGCTCTAAGGCGTGGCACGATGGTGCCTGTGACGACTGAGCGCATCGTGGGTGTGGGCACCGGGGTCAAGGACCTCGAGACCGAGGACATGACGCTCAACATCGGGCCGCAACACCCTTCGACACACGGCGTCCTGCGCCTGCGGATCACCCTCGACGGCGAGCGCATCTCCGCCGCGGAGCCGATCGTCGGGTACATGCACCGCGGCGCGGAGAAACTCTTCGAGGTCCGCGACTATCGCCAGATCGTCGTACTGGCCAACCGGCACGACTGGCTGTCGGCGTTCTCGAGCGAGCTGGGCGTCGTCATGGCGGTCGAGCGGATGCTCGGCATGGAGGTGCCGGTCCGCGCGATCTGGGCCCGCACCCTCCTGGCCGAGCTGAACCGCGTGCTCAACCATCTGATGTTCCTCGGCTCCTATCCCCTGGAGATCGGCGCGATCACGCCGATCTTCTACTCCTTCCGCGAACGCGAGCAGTTGCAACGCGTCATGGAGGAGATCTCCGGCGGCCGGATGCACTACATGTTCAACCGGGTCGGCGGCCTGAAGGAGGATCTGCCCGCGGGCTGGCTCGGCCGGGTCACCGAGGCCGTGACCGCCGTACGCAGCGGCGTCGGCCAGATCGACCGGCTCATCACCGGCAACGAGATCTTCCGCGCCCGCACCCGCGGGGTCGGCGTTCTGACACGCGAGCAGGTCGAGCAGTACGGCGTGTCGGGTCCGATCGCCCGCGCCGCCGGCGTCGACTTCGACCTGCGGCGCGACGAGCCGTACCTCGCCTACGGGGAGCTGGCCGACGTGCTGCGCGTGCCGACCCGCACCGAGGGCGACTGCCTGGCCCGGTTCGAGTGCCTGCTGGAGCAGGTGTACGTCTCGCTGGATCTCGCCGACGCCTGCGTCGCCCGCCTCGCGGCGCTGCCCCGGGGGCCGATCAACGTACGGCTGCCGAAGGTGCTCAAGGTGCCCGAGGGCCACACGTACGCCTGGACGGAGAACCCTCTGGGCATCAACGGCTACTACCTGGTCTCCCACGGCGAGAAGACGCCGTGGCGGCTGAAACTCCGCTCCGCCTCGTACAACAACATTCAGGTGCTCAGCGAGCTGCTGCCCGGCAACCTGGTCGCCGACATGATCGCCATCCTCGGCTCGATGTTCTTCGTCGTGGGCGACATCGACAAGTGACTACGGCGATCCCGGGGCGATCAGCCCCGACTCGTACGCCGCGATGACGGCCTGCACCCGATCACGCAGGCCGAGCTTGCTGAGCACGTTGCTGACGTGGGTCTTCACCGTGTGCTCGCTGACCACCAGGGCGACCGCGATCTCGGCGTTGGACAGTCCGCGCCCGAGGAGCTTCAGCGTCTCCCGCTCTCGCGTCGTGAGGTGGGTGAGGCCTTCCGGTCGCGCGCCCGGCCGGGGACGGCGCGCGGTCAGGTCGGAGATCAGCCGCCGGGTGACCGTCGGGGCCAGCAGCGACTCGCCCGCGGCCACCACGCGCACGGCGTGCACGAGATCGTCGCGGCGTACGTCCTTCAGCAGGAACCCGCTCGCCCCGCCGTACAGGGCATCGTAGACATAGTCGTCCTGGTCGAACGTCGTCAGCATCAGCACGCGGCACTCGGTCTGCGCGCAGACCGCGCGGGCGGCCTCGATGCCGTCCAGGTTCGGCATCCGGATGTCGAGCAGCACGACGTCGGGCCGGTGCTCACGCACGGCTGCCAGCGCTTCGTTCCCGTCGGACGCCTCGGCGACCACCTCGATGTCGGGCTGAGCCTCAAGGATCATCGCGAACCCGCTGCGGACGAGCTCCTGGTCATCCGCGATGACCACACGAATACTCACGAGCCCACCGCCGCGGGCGCGTACGGCAGGGAGGCGGTCACCCGGTAGCCGCCGGGGACGGGTCCGGCCTGGGCGGTGCCGCCGCAGGCGGCGGCGCGCTCGTGGATGCCGACCAGCCCGTTGCCGGATCCTGCGGCCACAGCGCCGCCCCGGCCGTCGTCGTCGACAGTGATCACGAGTTCGGTGTCCTTCCACTCCAGGCGTAGGGTCGCCCGGGTGGCGGCGGCGTGCTTGAGCGTGTTGGTCAGGGCCTCCTGCGCGATCCGGTACGCCGCGACCTCGGCGTCGGCCGGGAGCCGGCGCGGTTCCCCTTCGGTCTGGAGACCGACCGTCAGGCCCGGGGTGCCGCCGACCTGCTCGACCAGCCCGGACAGCGCCGCCACCGTGGGCTGCGGCGCCCGCGTCCCCAGGTCCTGCTCGTCCTTGAGGATGCCGAGCATCCGGCGGAGCTGGACCATCGCGTCACGACCGGCCCCGGCGATGGCGTCGAACGCCCGCTCGGCGCGTTCCGGATGCGCCCGTACGACGACGGGGCCCGCCTCGGCCTGCACGACCATGAGGCTCACGGCGTGGGCGAGGATGTCATGCATGTCGCGGGCGATCCTGGCACGTTCGGCCGTCGTCGCGCGCGCCAGGTCCAGCTCACGCTCGCGTTCCATCTCACCGGCCCGGTGCGCCAGCGCCTGGAGCCGTATCTCGCGCCGCCTGGCCAGGATTCCCAGGACGTACGCGCCGGTCGTGGTGACTATTCCGACAATGCTGGTCGTCAGGCTCCGGGAGGTGGCAAGGGCGGTCCCGCCGACCACGAGCAGCACGACGATCTGCTGCCCGCGCCTGCCTCCCCAGGCGATGGAGTACGCGGCGACGAGCATGCCCCAGGCGATCGGCTGGTTCGCCGCGTGCCGCACCTGGTTGTAGCAGAACAGCGAGGCGAAGATCACCAGCAGGCAGAGCAGCGGGAACCGCCTGCGCCAGATCAGGGGCAGCGCCGAGGTCGCCATGAACACCCAGGCCCACGGCGAGAACGGACCCTGCTGGCTTTCTCGCGGAACCACGAACGGTGCGTAGAGGACGGCCAGGACCACGAGAGCGACGACACCATCGGTGAGATAGGCATCGCTGACACGCAACCGGATCCTGGGGAGACGCACGACCCCAGTATCCGGCGAGGTGGGCGGGCCTCGCCTCACCCGCGCGACGGAGATGGCGCGGCCGACTCGGTCGTACGGGTGAGGGGTGAAGATCGGTGTGCTCGGCGATTCGCTTCGCCGCCCTGGTGCGAACGATGGGGGTCATGAGAAAACATCTGGCCGCCATCGGCGCCGTCCTTGCCATCGCGGGCTCCGCGAG
>DASQPY010000084.1:0-8214 GCA_035643735.1 Actinoallomurus sp.
GTCGAGCCCCATGCCGCCGGGTACGCCGGTGGCCGGCAAGGTCGCCGCGCGCGTCGGCGGTGACGCCTCGGCACGTCAGGACCTCACCCTGCACGTCGGCATCCCGCCGTACGAGGCCAGCGACGCGTCGCTGGGACAGCACCAGGCGCCGGACTGGTTCAACAACGCCAAGTTCGGCATCTTCGTCCACTGGGGCGTCTACTCCGTACCCGCCTGGGCACCGGTCGGCCAGGAGTACGCCGAGTGGTACTGGCAGCACATGAACGACCCGAACGACCCGACCTACGGCTACCACGCGCGGACGTACGGCAAGGACACGGACTACGACTCCTTCATCCCGCGGTTCACCGCGGCCAAGTTCGACCCGAAGGAGTGGGTGCGGCTCTTCCAGGACGCCGGGGCGAAGTACTTCGTGCTGACCTCGAAGCACCACGAGGGATTCTCGCTGTTCAGGACCGCGGTGACCGACCGCAGCTCGGTCGCGATGGGGCCGCACCGCGACCTGGTCGGCCAGCTGTTCAAGGCCGGCCGCAAGTACACGCCGGACCTGCATCCGGGGCTCTACTACTCGCTGCCCGAGTGGTACAACCCGGCCGATCCCTGGATGGGCCACGGCCCGCAGAACCCCTACACCGGGCAGCCGGTCCCCTACACCGGATACAAGCCGGTCGGCGACTACGTCACCGACTACCAGGCCCCGCAGATGGAGGAGCTGATCCACCAGTACAGCCCCGACGTCATGTGGTGCGACATCGGTACGCCCGCCGCGCCCCGCTCGGTGTTCGCCGACTTCCTCAACCACGCGGCCCAGCAGGGCGAGCAGGTGACCTACGACGACCGGTGCGGCATCCCGACCCACGACTACACCACGCCCGAGTACGCCAAGTACAACGACACCGTCGTGGCGAAGTGGGAGGCCAGCCGGGGGCTCGATCCCCGCTCCTACGGCTACAACTCGGCCACGCCGGACGACGCGTACATGACCGCCGAAGAGGCCGTGCGGGACCTCGTCGACATCGTGAGCAAGAACGGCAACTTCTTGCTCGACATCGGCCCCCGTGCCGACGGCACGATCCCCCAGGTGATGCAGGACCGGCTGCGCCAGATCGGCGCGTGGCTCAAGGTCAACGGTGAGTCCGTCTACAACACGAGCTACTGGTCGCGGGAGGCGTCCGCGGGCGATGACATCCGGTTCACCGTCGCGCCGAACAAGGCGTTCTACATCACCTCGCTGAAGCGGCCCGGCGGCCAGGTCGTCGTGAACGCACCCGTGCCGATCCGGGCCGGCCAGCAGATCACCCTGCTCGGATACGACGGCAAGCCGCTGCACTGGACCGTGGACGGCGGCACATTGAGGATCGACGTCCCCGCCGCGGCACAGAGCTCCGGCCAGTACGCGTGGGTGTTCAAGGTGAAATGGTCATAGGAGCCGACCTTTCGGGCGTCCGTCCTCTACCTTTGGATCATCGGCAGACCGAGTGACGCGTGAGGGGGACCTGTCATGTCCGAGGACGAGCGAGTCCCCCCGGGTGTCGACGTGACCGTGCCCAGCATCGCCCGCGTCTATGACTACATGCTCGGCGGCAAGGACAACTTCGCCATCGATCGGCAGGTCGCCGAGATGACGCTGAGGATCGTCCCGGATGCCCCGGTCACGTCCCGCGCCAACAGGGACTTCCTCCAACGTGTCGTCCGCCATCTGACCGAAGAGGTGGGCATCCGGCAGTTTCTCGATTTCGGCTCCGGCCTGCCCACCCAGGGAAACGTGCACGAGATCGCCCAGCGGATCGCCCCGGAGACGCACGTGGTGTACGTCGACATCGACCCGATCGTTCTCACGCACGGCCGTGCGCTGCTCGCCCGGAACGGGACCACCGCGATCGTGGAGGCCGACATCCGCCGGCCGGAGGTGATCCTCAACCACCCCGAGGTCCGGCAGCTCATCGACTTCGACAGGCCCGTCGGGCTGCTGTTCTTCGCGATCCTGCACCACCTCAACGACCACGAGGATCCCGCGCGCGTCGTCGCCCGGCTCATCGGCGCGGTCCCCGCGGGGAGCCACGTGGCGCTCTCCCACTTCCACGACCCGGGCGCGGAGCATCCCCAGGTCGCCGAGCAGGCCGCCGCGAGCGAGAAGCTCTTCAACGAGCACCTCGGCACCGGCCGGTGGCGGACGCGTGAGGAGATCCTCCGGTATTTCGGCGGCCTGGAGCTGCTCGAACCGGGTCTGGTGCCGCTGCCGCTCTGGCGCCCGTACTCGGGGATCACCCCGCGGCTCGGCCCGGCCGGCGGCATGGCCGCGATCCACCACGCTCTCGTGGGCGGGGTCGCCCGCAAGGCCTGAGCGGGCGCCCGCGCGGCGGAGCTTCTGTTGTCGGGCAGCAATTGCCCCGGTATCGTGGCGCTCTCGGTAGCAGACTGGCGGGCTTTCCGCGCTGGGTGGCGGGAGCGCCAGACGTGGCGTCGCGCCGTGTCCTGACCAGAACCCTGTGTTCCTCGCGACGACCATGATGAAAGGCCTGGTGGCAGTGCGGACTGTTGATCGATCCCTCCTGCCGCTCGTGGGCCAGGACGCACTCGAGATCCTGCTGATCGAGGATGATCTGGGGGACGCGCTCCTCGTTCAGGAGTTCCTCGACGACGGGGACCTCGACGCGCGCATGATCGTGGCGCGCAGCTTCGGGCAGGCGCGGCAGCTGCTGGACGCCGACGCGTCCGCCTTCCAGTGCGTGCTGGTGGACCTGTCGCTGCCGGACGCCGACGGCCTGGACATGCTGCGTGAGGTGCTCGGCCTGGCGCCGCGCGCCGCCGTTCTGGTCCTGACCGGGCTCAACGACGCCCAGGTCGGGGTGGCCGCGGTCGCCGCGGGCGCAGAGGACTACCTGGTCAAGCAGGAGGTCGACGCCCCGCTGCTGGCCCGCGCGGTCCGGTACGCGATCGAACGCAAGCGCGCCGACGAGTCCGAGCGCGAACTGGCCGAGGCCCGCATCCTGAGCCGCGAGAACACCCGCCTGGCACGGGGCCTGCTCCCCGTGCCGCAGCTGCGGGACACGACGCTGCGCCATCACACCCGATACCGCCCGGGCCGACGGCGCTCACTGCTCGGCGGCGACTTCTACGACACGATCGAGACCGCCGACGGGGCGGTCCATCTGATGATCGGTGACGTGAGCGGGCACGGTCCCGACGAGGCGTCGCTCGGTGTCCGGTTGCGCATGGCGTGGCGGACCCTGGTGCTGGCGGGCCTCACGGGCGGCACGCTGCTCGACACGCTGGACCGGGTCCTGACGCTGGAGCGGTGGACCGAGGAGATCTTCACGACCCTGTGCATGGTCAGCATCCATCCCGACCGGCGGCACGCGACGATGTACCGCGCCGGGCATCCACGCCCCCTGCTGTTCAGCGGTTCCAGTGTGGAGGCGCTGCCCGAGGATCCGTGCGGCCCCGCCCTCGGGCTGTTCGCCGACTCCGAATGGCCGGTCGCCGTGCTGGAGCTCCAGGGCACGTGGGCACTGATGCTCTACACCGACGGCCTGATCGAGGGCCGGATCGGTGAGGGCTCACGACGTCTCGACACCGAGGGACTGGTGGATCTCACCCGCCGTGCTCTCGATCAGGGCATGACCGGGCACGATCTGATCGACACACTGGTCACCGATGCCGAGGACCTCAACGGTGGCGTGCTCACCGACGACATGGCCGTCCTGCTGCTGGCCGGAGGACACGAGTGACGACCGGCGAGAGCCTGGACACGCCCGCGTCCGAGGCGCGCATCGTCGGGCCGCCCATCATGGTCCCGCCCGCGGCCACGGAGGAGAGGGGCCGGCTGGGCCGGGTACGGATCGGGCAGTGGTTCAGCCTCGGCGGCCTCGTCGTGGCGATCCTGCTGATCGCCTCCCTGGCGCAGGCCGGAGTCGCCATCTACCGCCAGTCCACGATCCGCGACACCGTCACCGAACGCATCGTTCCCGCGGCGCTCCTGCAACCCCGGCTGAGCGGCGCCATCGGGCAGCAGGACACGGCGATCCGCGCGTACGCGGCCTCCGGTGACCCGGCGGCGCTCGCCGCCTACCGGCAGAAGATCACCGAGCAGACCCGTACGTCGGCCACCATGCGGCGCCTCCTCCGCGGTGTGTCCGGCGCCGACCGCTCGCTCGCGGACATCGCGGCGCTCGACGCGGCCGGGGCGGCCTGGCGTACGAAGTACGCCGAGCCGCTGGCGGCGAAGGTACGCCAGGGCACGAAGAACTCCTCGCCCGACTTCGGCGAGCAGCCGTTCGGCCAGATCCGCAGCACCAACGCGGCACTGCAGAAGGACCAGAGCGCGTTGTACGCGAGGTTCGCGACCCGGCTGAAGGCCAGGGGCGCCGACGTCTACTGGTCGCTGGCCATCGCCGTCCTGATCACTGTGCTGTCCGCGCTCGGGCTCGCGTGGTTGATCCGCCGGGCCGTGCTCGGCCCGCTGTCGTCCCTGGAGACCAGCGTCGGGCTGGTGGCCCAGGGCGACTTCGCTCACCCCCTCGACGTGCACGGATCGGTGGAGTTCGTCGAGCTCGCGAGCATCGTCGACGGCATGCGGCAGCGCATCATGGAGGAGTGGCGTTTCACCTCCGAGGCGCAACGTCGGCTGGATGAGCAGGCCACCGAGCTGCGCCGGTCCAACGCCGAGCTGGAGCAGTTCGCGTACGTCGCCAGCCACGACCTGCAGGAGCCGCTGCGCAAGGTGGCCAGCTTCTGCCAGATGCTCGAGCGCAAGTACGGCGACAAGCTGGACGACCGCGGCCGCCAGTACATCGACTTCGCCGTCGACGGCGCCAAGCGGATGCAGGTGCTCATCAACGACCTGCTGAACTTCTCCCGCGTCGGACGCCTGGAGCGACGCGAGCAGACGGTCAGCATGAAGGCGTGCCTGGACCGGGCCCAGTACAGCCTGTCCCAGCTCATCGAGGAGACCGGGGCCGAGGTGACCGCGGACGAGTTGCCGGCCCTCCCCGGTGACCAGACCCAGTACACCCAGCTCCTGCAGAACCTCATCGGCAACGCCCTGAAGTTCCACGGTGACGAGCCCCCGCGGGTGCACATCGGCGTCCACCGGGACGGCGAGATGTGGGAGTTCGCCTGCTCCGACAACGGGATCGGGATCGACGCCAAGTACAGCGACCGGGTCTTCCTCATCTTCCAGCGCCTGCATCCTCAGGACGTCTACACGGGAACGGGGATCGGCCTGGCGCTGTGCAAGAAGATCGTCGAGCACCATGGCGGCCGGATCTGGCTCGACGTCTCCGAGCCAGCCGATCCGGAGCACCCCGGTACGACCATCCGCTGGACCCTTCCCGCTGGAGATGACGATGACTGACCGCGCGCATTCCATCGAGGTGCTCCTCGTGGAGGACGACCCGGGCGACGTGCTCCTGACGAAGGAGGCGTTCGCCGACAACAAGGTCAAGAACAACCTCAACATCGTCAGCGACGGCGAGGAGGCCACGGCCTACCTCCGCCGGCAGGGCGTACACGCCAACGCTCCCCGGCCCGATCTGATCCTTCTCGACCTGAACCTCCCGCGCAAAGACGGCCGCGAGGTGCTGAGGGACATCAAGGCCGACCCGGACCTGCGCTCCATCCCGGTCGTGGTCCTGACGACGTCGGAGGCGGACGAGGACATCCTCAACAGCTACGACCTGCACGCCAACGCGTACGTCACCAAGCCGGTGGACTTCGACAGCTTCATCCGGATAGTGCGCCAGATCGATGACTTCTTCGTGACCGTCGTGAAACTGCCCCGCTGAGGCCCTGCGCCGCCGCGCAGGCCGGGAGTTAGCCTGAGCCGTATGCAGGAGATCGTCGCCACCACGCAGGGCAAGATCCGCGGGCTGCCCGTCGACGGGGTCATGGCCTTCCTCGGCGTCCCGTACGCCGCCGCGCCCGCCGGACCCGCGCTGTTCCGCGCGCCGGCACCGGCGCCGTCGTGGGATGGCGTACGGGACGCGATCACGCTCGGCCCCACCGTGCCGAAGCCGTCCTCCTACCCGCGGCCGTTCGCCGAACTCCTCCTGGATCCGGTCATCGCCGGCGACGAGAGCCTCAACGTGAACGTCTGGACGCCGGACCCGGGCGCCGCTGGTCTGCCGGTCATGGTCTGGATCCACGGCGGCGCGTTCGTCAACGGGACGAACGCGGTCCCGACCTACGACGGGCGGGCGTTCGCCCGGGACGGCGTCGTCCTGGTCAGCGTGAACTACCGGCTGGGCGTCCCCGGTTTCGCCCTGCTGCCCGGCGTCCCGGCCAATCTCGGTATCCGGGACCAACTGGCAGCGCTCGCCTGGGTGCAGGACAACATCGCCGCGTTCGGCGGCGACCCTGGCAATGTGACGATCTTCGGCGAGTCGGCCGGGGCGATGAGCGTGACCACGCTGATGGCGGTGGCCTCCGGCAGCGGCCTGTTCGGCAGGGTCATCGCGCAGAGCGGCGCCGGGCATGTGGCCGTCACCGCGGACGACGCGGAACGCGTCACCGCGCAACTGGCCGAGCGGCTGGGCGTCGCTCCGACCGCGGACGCGATCGGCGCCGTGGACACGGACCGGCTTCTCGAGGCACAGCAGTCGATCTCCACGGCCGTCACCACCAATCCGGATCCGGCCGTGTGGGGGCGGTCCGTCGTGGCCGCGGCGCTGGCCTTCCCGCCCGTCGTGGACGGTGAGCTGCTCACCGGGTGGCCGATCGACCTGATCGCCGCCGGCGCCGGCCACGGCATGCCCCTCCTTGTCGGCACCACCACGGAGGAGTACCGCCTGTTCGTCGCGTCGACGCCTTTCATCGACACGATCACTCCGGAGATGGTCCGCGGCTCGCTCGCCGTGCAGGGCCGGGACGTCGCGATCGCCGACACCTACACGGCCAACCGGCCGGGTGCGTCGCCCGGTGACGTGCTCGCCGCGATGTCCACCGACTCCTACTTCCGCCTCCCGGCGATCCGGCTGGCCGAGGCACGCGCGGACGCGCCGGGTGCCACCTATGCCTACGAGTTCGCCTGGCCGACGCCGGTGCTCCGGCTGGGCGCCTGCCACGCGCTGGAGATCGGTTTCGTCTTCGACACGCTCGCCGAGCCGGGGACGGACCTGTTGACCGGCGCGGACGCGCCGCAGCCGCTCGCCGACGACATGCACGCCCGCTGGGTGGCGTTCGCCGGACACGGCGACCCGGGATGGCCGGCGTACGACCCGGAGACCCGCGCCGTGATGACCTTCGACGGCGACGGCGCCCGCGTGGTGAACGACCCGAGGGCCGACGAGCGCCGCGTGTGGGACGGCGTCATCTGACCGTGCCCACCGGGCGGTGAGATCGCCGTCGCCGCCGAGCACGGCACCGGTGGGCCGTGTGAGGGGAGGCCGCGACGGCGAGCCGGCTGGGTGACTCGCCGCCGCGGGTGTGCTCCCCCTCAGGGGGTGATCTTGAGGGCGTCCACGATCCCGACCGATGTGGTCCTGTTAACGATCTTGATCGTGTGGGTGCCGGCGGCCAGCCCGGTCCGGTGGTAGACGGTCTGCTGCGACTGCCGGGGACCGCTCACGTTGAGGTTGACGTTCGCCTGGAAGACGTTGTCGAGGTAGACGTCGACGTTGCCCATGTCGCCGTTCTTCTCCGACAGGTAGTCGACCCCGGTGCCGGTGAAGGTGTACTGCGCGGTCGCTCCGTTCGTGTAGGTGTAGTGCACGTCGTCGTTGAAGTCGCCCAGCCCGCGGCCGCTGCTGCCGAACCAGCCGGCGTCGTACGTCAGTGCCGTGTCGTTACTTCTGCAGCATCGTCCGCATGCCGTTGTAGGCCTGGTCGCCCAAGCCCAGCCGGGCCGCCTGGACCGCGTCGTTGGCCCACACGTTGTCGTACGGGAACGGCCGTTTGTTCCAGGTGCTGACCGCCGTCTGGTAGTCCGGCGCGCCGATCCCGGTCGTGTTGTAGGGCCAGATCACCTCAGCGGCGACGTTCTCGTCGTTCCTCGTCTGCGCGATGGGCGGCGTGTGCGGCAGGTACGCGCTGCCGTCGGACGGGTACGGCGCCAGGTCGTCGAGGATGTTCTGCCACTGGGTCCGCAGGTCGGCGTCCAGGACGAGGGTCTGGCTCGCCTGGATCGTCACCGGGAACAGGCTGCGTACGGCGGCAAGGTCGGTGATGGCGCCCGGGACGTTCCAGTACGTCTCGTGCGCGTTGGAGCTCGCCATG
>DASQPY010000085.1:0-2352 GCA_035643735.1 Actinoallomurus sp.
TGACAGATCGATTATCGGATCGTGCCGCCGCCCGTACCAGCGCTCCCAGCTCACGAAGCCGGCGAGTACGGCGCACGCGGCCAGTGCCACCAGCCATGTGGTGCGCCCGTGCCATTGACGCCCTTCCACGAGCGGCAGGAGCAGCAACAGGACACCGCCGGCCAGCAGCAGCACCCCGACAGGATCCATGCTTTCACGCTGTCGTTTCTCAGCTGCCCGCCCAGGAATGTATCGGTACGCCATAATTATGGCGATAATGCTAATTGGTATGCTCACATGCAGGACATGGCGCCACCCCTCCCGCTGGTTGCCGAACTGAATGATCAGACCACCGAGTAGCGGGCCAACCGCGGTGGAGATGCTGATCGTCGCACCCAGCAGCCCGAACGCCCGGCCCCGCTCCACATCCCGGAAGAGCTGCTGGATCAGCCCGGTGACCTGCGGAGCCGTCACTCCCCCGGCCGCCCCCTGCAGGACCCGCGCCACAATCAGCCAATTCGATCCTGTGGCCGCTCCGGCGGCCGCGCTGGCCAGCGCGAACAGGGCCAGGCCGAAGACGAACACGTTCCGCCGGCCATGCGTGTCGCCGAAACGCCCGGCGGGCACCAACAACAGCCCGAAGGCGAACGCGTATCCAGCCACGACCCACTGCAGGGCGCTCGGCGAGGCGTGCAGCGCGATGCGGATCGAGGGCAGCGCCACGTTCACGATGCTGATGTCCAACCAGGTTACGAAGCCGGCGATCAGGCAGACGGTCAACGCCTTCCACCGGCGGGGGTCCGCACCCGCCTGTCCGCGTATGCCGGGCGTCTCACCCGCCGGGCCGCCGGTGGTCATCGGCCAGACATTGGAACCGCATGCTGGCTCGCGCGCCGACGGGCCAGAGCGGCGCTCGCCCTTTCCACGGTGATGTCCATGTACCGGATGTACACGGGGTGTCCCTACCCGATCTGATTGGTCGAGTGACCCATTGACCGGAAAATGACCGGCTCAGCCAGCCGCACGGCGGCGCGTCCCCGCCCCTGAGCACGTGGCGAATCGGCCTGGGCGGTACGGGTGCGTCCACGACAGTCTCGATCGTGCCGGACACGAGCGGGCCGACCCGGGCGCTCGCCACTCATGCCGGTGGTGCTCAGCACCGCCGGCCCCTGCAGGGTCGCGGGCACCGCCATTGCCACACGGTCGGAGTCGGCGGCGACGATATCACCGCTCGAACCCGACCTCGGCGAGCGCGTCCAGCCACGCCTGCTTGCCGGGGAAGTGCCGGCGCGGCTCGACCGCCACCACGGTCCGCTGCCGGCCGGCCCGAGCGCCACGGTCGGCCGATCCACCGCCGCGAGCGACCCCGGATCGGCGTCGGGCCGGTGGAACCTGTCCGAACGTCTGACGGGCGTCACCTTCCCGTACGAGCCGGACGGCGTACGCCGCGCTACGGAAAGGGGCCCCCTCCGATCGCGACCGCCGAGGGGGCGGATCAGCCCTTGCGGCGCAGGACGACCGTGAGGCTCCGCATCCGGCCAACGTTGCCGGCGGCGTCGATGGCGCGATACTCGATCGTGTGCCTGCCATAGCCCGGCGGCACGTCGTCCCAGGGTGTGGCGCGTGCGGGCCGACCCAGCTTGCCGTAGACGAGGTGGTCGATCTCGATGCTCAGCGGCGTGAAGGTGCTGAGATGAAATCGACGTTGGACCCGGACATTACACGGCGCCCGGTGCCCTGAGGATGCTGCGGGCCTCGCGGATCATCTGGTGGGTGAAGCCCCATTCGTTGTCATACCAGGCCATCACTTTGGTCAGTGTGCCGTCCACCACCCGGGTCAACTCCAGGTCGATGACCGCGGCACGTGGGTCGCCGATGATGTCGGCCGACACCAGTGGATCCTCTGAGACGCCGAGCACGCCTTCGTAACGTTCGGTCGTGGCCTCCTGCCGGAATGCGTGGTTGATCTGCTCGACCGTCGTGGCGCGGTGGGCGACGAAGATGATGTCGGCGATCGAGCCCACCGGGATGGGTGCGCGGACCGCGATCCCGTCGAATCTTCCGGACAGTTCCGGCACGGCCCGGGTGGTGGCCCGTGCCGCCCCGGTCGAGGTCGGCACCAGGTTGGCCGCGCCCGCCCGGCCGCGCCGGAAACCTTTGCCGGGCCCGTCGACGAGTCGCTGGCCGCCGGTGTAGGCGTGGATTGTCGTCATCATCGCTCGTTCCACGCCGACTCGCCGGTGCGCGACCTCGATGACGGGGGTGATGCAGTTCGTTGTGCAGCTCGCGCACGAGATGATCCGCGGCTCGCCGTCCGGACGGTTCACGCCATGCACCACGGTGGACACGGTTTCCGCGGTTGTCGGCGCGGAC
>DASQPY010000086.1:0-8637 GCA_035643735.1 Actinoallomurus sp.
ATGCTCCAGTCCCGTCAAGGAGAGTACGACGCCGTGAGCCGCAACAGCCGCAGGGCCGCCATCGCCGTGGCCGGCGTGTTCGCCGTCGCCCCGCTGGTGTCCGCTTGCGCAGCCGGGCAGCATCCGCAGAGCGCGCTGCCCACCCAGCTGAACGAGGGCGTCAACGCCTCCGCGCACCTGGTCGACATCCGCAACGCGTTCCTGCTGGGCCCGGCGTCCGGGCAGAAGCTGGCCGCGGGCGACTCGGCGCCGCTCTACGCGTGGTTCGTCAACAGGGCCGCCTCACCCGACCGCCTCGTCGCGGTCGAGGCGTCCGGCGTGGCCCAGTCCGCCGAGATCGCCGGTGGAGGGCTCGACCTGCCGCCGAGCAGGCTGATCACCACGGTCCAGCCTCCGGCGGCGCCACAGTCCCCGGGCACGGCCCCGAGCCTCACTCCGAGTCCCACGGTCACGAAGACGAAGACCCCGGCCAAGCCCAGGCGTACGCCCGGTGCCGGCCGGTCCCCGAAGGTCACCGGCACGCCCACGCCCGGCGTCTCGGGCAGCGGCGCTCCCACGGGAGCTCCCCCGGTCGCGCCGCCGCCGAGCCCGGCGACGTCGTCCAAGGTGATCCTCAAGGGCCTCACGAAGGCCTACTCGGGCGGCGAGACGGTACGCCTGACCCTGCACTTCCAGCAGGCGGGAACGATCTCCCTGAACATCCCCGTCGTGCCGCGCAACGGCTACTACGGCAGCTACTCGCCCGCCCCGGCGGCGCCGACACCGTCCGCCACGCCGCCCCTGGCCCCGCCCGCGTCCGCGGACAAGAGCAAGACGCAGAAGACCAGGACCCACAAGACCAGGACGCAGCGAGCCACGTCGAAGAGGCGGCCCACGGCCACGCCGTCCGCCTGAGCCGGCGACTCCCGCCTCATGACCCGCGTGCGGATCATGAGGCGGGCTGTCACTCGTCGGGCTCGAACTTGTAGCCGAGACCCCGCACCGTGATGATGAAGCGTGGTGTCGACGGGACCGGCTCGATCTTGGCCCGCAGCCGCTTGATGTGGACGTCCAGGGTCTTGGTGTCCCCGACGTAGTCCGCACCCCACACCCGGTCGATGAGCTGCATCCGGGTCAGCACCCGGCCGGCGTTGCGCAGCAACACCTCCAGCAGCTCGAACTCCTTCAGCGGAAGCGGCACCTCGCGGCTGGAGACGGTCACGACATGGCGTTCGACGTCCATGCGCACCGGCCCGGCCTCAAGGGTGGGCGGGGCGAGCTCCTCGACGTCGCCGCGGCGCCGCAGCACTGCGCGGATACGGGCGACGAGCTCCCGTGAGGAGAACGGCTTGGTGACGTAGTCGTCCGCGCCCAGCTCGAGGCCGACGACCTTGTCGACCTCGCTGTCCTTGGCGGTCAGCATGATGACGGGGACGTTGGACTTGGTGCGCAGTTCCCTGCACACCTCGGTGCCGGGCAGCCCGGGCAGCATCAGGTCGAGCAGGACGAGGTCGGCACCGGCGCGGTCGAACGACTCGAGGGCATCCGGTCCGGTCGCCGCGACGGCGACCTCGAAGCCCTCTTTCCGCAACATGTACGACAGCGCGTCGCTGAACGACTCCTCGTCTTCCACGACGAGCACTCGGGTCACTAGGGGGCCTCCCGTACGGTGGCTTGATCGATCTTTTCCTTCGCGGATGCGGAGGTGGTCAACAGCGGCAGGCGGATGGTGAACGTCGATCCGGAGCCTTCCTTGCTCCAGACGTTGACCTCACCCCGGTGCCGGGTCGCGGCGTGCTTGACGATGGCGAGTCCGAGACCGGTGCCACCGGTCTGCCGGGAGCGCGCCGGGTCGACCCGGTAGAAGCGTTCGAAGATGCGTTGCAGGTCGGCTTCAGGGATCCCGATGCCCTGGTCGGTCACGCTGATCTCCGCGTGCCGCTCATCGGCCAGCCGGGTGCAGACGACCACCCTGGTGTGCTCGGGGCTGTAGGCGATCGCGTTGTCGATGAAGTTGCGCACCGCGGTGATCAGGAGTTCTTCTTCGCCGTGCACCTTGAGCCCCTCGCGGCCGCCGATGGCAAGGATGATCTCCTTGGGCTCGGCCTTGAGCCGGCAGCGGTCCACGGCGTCGTGCACGACGTCGTCGAGCGAGACGACCTTGGGTTCGGCGACAGGCTCTCCGCCCTGAAGGCGGGAGAGCGTGATCAGGTCCTGGACGACGTTGGTGAGGCGGATGGACTCGTGCTGCATGCGCTTGGCGAAGCGGCGCACGGCCTCAGGGTCGTCGGCGGCGTCCTCGATGGTCTCGGACAGGAGCGAGAGGGCGCCCACCGGGGTCTTGAGCTCATGGCTCACGTTCGCCACGAAGTCGCGGCGGATCGCGTCGACGCGCCGGAGCTCGGTCAGGTCCTCGGCCAGTACGAGGACGAGGCCGTGGGAGCCCATCGGCGCGACGCGTACCGCGAACCAGCGGCCCTCGCGACGCCCGTGGATGACCTCGATCTCCTCTTCGCGGATCTCCCCGTCGCGGCGTACGAGACGCGCCATGGTCAGCAGGCGGTCGATCATCAGCCGGTCACCGCTGACGATGCCGAAGGCGCGCGCGGCGGAGCTGGCCCGCAGGACGCGGTCATCGCTGTCGATCACGACCGCGGACGAGCGCAGGACGCTGAGCACGGAGGCAACGCCGGTCGGCAGACCGGTGGCCTGCGGGATGGCCGGAGCGGGGCGCTGGGCACGTTCGCTGGCTCGTACGGCCAATGCGGTCACCAGACCGGTCACCAGTCCCGCGGCGCCTGCCAGAGTCGCGACAACCTCCACATCCACATCTTGGATCGTAGGCTGGACTCTGACCAGGTCTGCTCCCCCACGTGCTTACCTGCAAGTACGTTCGTGCAAAGTTAACCTGCACCTACACAACCGTTCACGGCAGGCGAGAATCCTGTAAACGGATAAAAATGTCGCCTGAGTGCCCTAACTGAAGGATTCGAATGCGAGACGCCTACCACGAGGAGCTCGACGGACTCTCCGACAAGCTCGTGGAGATGACGCGGCTGGTGCGGTCGGCGATGGCCCGGGCCAGCACCGCCCTGCTCGATGCGGACCTTCGCCTCGCCGAAGAGGTGATCGGCGCTGACGACCAGGTCAACAAGCTGGAGACGGAGATCGAGGAGACCGTCTTCGACCTGATGGCCCGCCAGCAGCCCGTCGCCAGTGACCTGCGCACCCTCGTCACCGCGATGCGCATGAGCGGTGACCTCGAGCGTATGGGCGATCTCGCCGTGCACCTCGCCAAGACGGCGCGGCGGCGCCACCCGGAGTCGGCCATCCCGCCGGAGCTCCACGCGACCGTCCTGGAGATGGGCCAGATCGCCGAACGCATGATCGCCAAGGCCGGCAGCGTGATCGCCTCACAGGACGTCCAGATGGGCCTCGAGCTGGACGTCGACGACGACCAGATGGACCGGCTGCACCGCAAGCTGTTCGACGCGCTGCTGTCGCCGAAGTGGGGGCATGGGGTGGAGCCGGCCGTGGACATCTCCCTGGCCGGCCGCTACTTCGAGCGTTTCGCCGACCACGCGGTGCACGTCGCGGAGAACGTCGTCTACCTGGTCACCGGCCAGCACCCCGAAGAGATCGGCGAGGTCGCGCTCTGACCCGTCCCGAAGACGAGGAAGCCCCGGCGACCGCCGGGGCTTCTTTGGTTCAGCGCTTGATCACTGGACCTTGGCCTCGGCCCAGGCTCGGATGAGGATCTCGTTTACGGTTTCGTCTGGTGTCTGGTCGGAGGTGTCGAGCCAGAGTCCGAGACGTGGGGTCCGGTTCCGTAGGCCGTCGTCGAGCAGCTCGATGGTCCACTGGTCGTAGGAGTTCTTTCCTCGGGCTGCTTCGCGGGCGGCGATGGTCTCGGGCAGTGGGGCAAGGACGATGACGAGCAGCGGCCTTTGCTGGATGAGTCCGACCATCTCGGTGAGGTGGTCGCCCAGGATGACATCCTGGGCGACCACAGTGAACCCTTCCTGAAAATACTCATCGCAAGTCGCCGCAGTCAGCCGGTGGCGCAGGCGCAGTTGCCGTACCGCTTCCTCCGAGGGCTCGGGAGTCATGTCGGCTCGGCCATTGATCACCATGCGCCGGAACAGGTCACCTCGGACGTGCACCGAGCGAGGCAGCCGTTCAGCCAGCAACTGCGCGATGGTCGACTTTCCAGCCGCCTGGATCCCGCTGATGAGGATGACGGCCTGCTCGGGTGTTCGGGTCACTGCACGGTGTCCTTGGTGGGTCGGCTGCTGCCGTGGGGACCACAGCGACGAACGGCGCCTTACTGCGAGGGCGGATTCCGGGGGTCCTCGCAACTTCTGATGTTCTATGTGGCTGTCAGTAGATCACGCAGGCGCTCGGCTGGGGTTTCCCAGCCGAGCGTTTTGCGTGGTCGGCCGTTGAGTTCCTGGGCGACCGGCACGCCGGTGGCCACGGAGAATTGTTTGTGCGCTGCCATCTCACAACCCTGGTCCCAGGTCAGCGAGCCGCGCAGGTGTCCGCGCAGCGAACCGATCAAGGGCACGAGCACGTCGCGGACTTCCTCGGCGGTGTGCCCGCCGGGCAGGTGCCCGAGCATCACGTATGCGGGCCTGGATGTAGATGGCCTGGTAGATCGTCTCCACGCTCACCCGCATGCTTTGCTCGCCCGGGAACTCCTTGATCAAAGAGTGACAGATCTGCTCGGGCGACCAGTGCACGGCCAGCTTGGCCGTGACGTAGTCGCGCAGCGGGCCATCCTTGGTGAGCTTGCCTTCTTTGGGCCGTGAGCGAGCCTTCGCCCACGCCCGGTGCGCCCGGTAGGGCCGGTAGAGGCCGTCGACGGATCGGTTGTCGATCTCACGCTTGATCGTGGACGCCGGCCGCCTCAGCTCGCGGCCGATCGCGCGCAGCGAGGCGCCCTGACGCCGCAGGTCCGCGATCTGCTCTCGCTCGACCAGCGTCAAGAACCGCGGATGCAGGTCTGCCTCCAACGCGGAGACGGCCGGCGACCGTGAGGTATCGGCGTAGGTGATCACACCCGTCTTGTAGTCGATCCGGCGCCCATCTGCGTGGAGGCGTTACCGATCTTCCGGATCCCCTGGTCCCAGTCCCGCGCAGTGCGCACGTTGACTCCGGCCTGCGCTGCAGCGTCCCGCCGCCGCACACCGGCCGCCCTCAGCGCGTCGTACTCCGCCCGCGCCGGGTGCCCCTTCGTGCCTGACTTGCCTCGGCCTCGCACACCGGCCTTGCGAGCCCACCCGAACGCCGTCGCCCGGTTCACCCCGACAGCACGAGCGGCACCCGAGATGCTGCCCGCCTCCCGATCCAGAGCCTCGAAGAACCTCGCCCTCAACTCCCCAGAAACCACGGTCCCGCAACCCCCTGAAATCCAAGGTGTTGCGGGACCGTTAGAACCCCGCGCGAGGTGAGGGGCCGTTTCGTGGTCGAGGCTACTTCTTGCCCTGGTTCTTGACGGCCTCGATGGACGCCTTCGCGGCTTCCGGGTCGAGGTACTCGCCGCCCTTCTTCAGCGGCTCGAAGTTCTCGACCAGCTCGTACACCAGCGGGATGCCGGTCGGGATGTTCAGTCCCGCGATGTCGTCGTCGGAGATGCCGTCCAGATGCTTGACGAGCGCACGCAGTGAGTTCCCGTGCGCGGCGATCAGGACGGTGTTGCCCGACGCGAGGTCCGGCACGATCGCGTCGTACCAGTACGGCAGCATCCGGTCGACCACGTCCGCGAGACACTCGGTGCGGGGCACGATCTCCGGCGGCAGCAGCGCGTAGCGCGGATCGTCGAGCTGCGACAGCGGGTCGTCGTCGGCGATCGGCGGCGGCGGGGTGTCATAGGAGCGGCGCCAGGTCATGAACTGCTCCTCGCCGTACTCCTCGCGAGTCTGCGCCTTGTTCTTGCCCTGCAGCGCCCCGTAGTGCCGCTCGTTCAGCCGCCACGAACGGCGTACGGGGATCCACAGCTGCTCGGCCGCGTCGAGCGCGATGTTGGCCGTGCGGATCGCGCGCTTGAGCACCGAGGTGTGCACGACGTCGAGCCGCAGGTCGGCGTCGAGCAGGAGGTCGCCGCCGGTGACCGCCTCCTCCTCCCCCTTTTCGGAAAGGTCGACGTCAACCCAGCCGGTGAACAGCCCTTCGGCGTTCCAGACGCTCTCTCCGTGCCGGAGAAGTACCAATGTCGCCATAGCCAGCGAGCCTACTGGGTCCCGTAACGCCACAAAGCGGCGATACCCGGGCCAGGTCGGCACGCCTGCCAGAATGGGCACTCTGGACGATCCGGAGGGGCGCCCCATGCAGACCGGCCGGCCCAGCATCACCGCGCTCGGTGTCGCCGCCGCGCGGGCGGCGCATCAGCGGATCGAGGGCGGTCGCGTGTTCAGCGATCCGCTCGCGGCCCGCATCCTCGGCCCGGACGCCGACGACCCGGTCTTCGAGACGTCCTTCGACCCCGCCAACGAGATGGCCCGGCTGGTCGTGACCGCCCGTGCCCGCTACGCCGAGGAGGCTCTTGCCGCGGCGGTGGAACGCGGGGTGCGGCAGGTGGTCATCCTGGGCGCCGGCCTGGACACCTTCGCCTACCGCAGCCCGTACGGACCGGCGGGGCCGCGGGTGTTCGAGGTGGACTTTCCCGCCACTCAGGGGTGGAAGCGCGAGCGCCTGTCCGCCGCGGGGATCGCCGTGCCGCCATCGCTGACCTTCGCCCCGATCGACTTCGAGCGGTCGAGCCTGGCCGGAGGTCTGGCGGATGCGGGGTTCGACGCGGGCCGCCCGGCGTTCTTCGTGTGGGCCGGCGTGGTGCCCTACCTCACGCCCCAGGCGGTGCTCGCCACTCTCACCTTCATCGCCGCCCTCCCCCGCGGGTCCGGGGTGGTCTTCGACTACCTCGATCCACCGGACACGCTGGCACCGCCGTTCCGTGCCGCGCACGAGGCACGTGCCGCCTGGACCGCCGCGAACGGCGAGCCGCTTCTCAGCCACTTCGCCGCCGAGGACCTCGCCGCGCGTCTGGCCGCCCTGGGCTTCTCCGAGATCGAGAACCTCGACTACCACGAGGTCTGCACGCCGTACGAGAGCCGCATGGCCGCCCCGCCTCCGGGTTCGGGCGCCCACGTCATCGCCGCGACGATCCGGTAGGTCAGGTCTTCCGGCCGACGCCCGCGAGGAAGTAGGGCCGCTGGTACTTCCTGGCGATCCGCCTGGTCTCTTCCGAGTCCGGGCGCCACTGTGCCACGTTGACCAGGCCGGGCTCGACGAGCTCGAGGTCACCGAAGAACCCTTCGATGCGGTCCGGGCCGCGAGCCACGATCGGGGTCGTGGAGTGCTTGTAGACCTCGGTGACGCCGGGGACCGAGCCTGGCAGCGCCTCGCCGCAGACGTGGCTGAGCACGAGATGACCGCCGGCCGGCAGGGCCTCCCGGAAGCGCGCCACGACCGCCTCCGGGTCGTCCGCCTCCTGGAGGAAGTGCACGATGGCCACTAAGAGAATCGCGATCGGACGCTCGAAGTCGAGGCGCTGCCGCACCTCGGGGCTGTCCAGGATCTCCTTCGGGCAGCGCAGGTCCGCGTGGACGATGTGGACGTTCTCCGCCCCGCCCAGGATGGCCCGGCCATGGGCGAGCACCACCGGGTCGTTGTCGACGTACACCACACGGGAGTCCGGGGCGGCGTCCTGGGCCACCTCGTGGACGTTGCTCTGTGTCGGCAGGCCGGTCCCGACGTCGAGGAACTGGCGGACCCCCGCCTCGGCGAGGTAGCGGACGGCGCGGCCCATGAACGCGCGGTTCTGCCGGGCGGCGAGACGAATCTGCGGCGCGATCTCCAGAGCCTTCTCGGCCGCGTCGCGGTCGGAGGTGAAGTTGTCCTTGCCGCCGAGGTAGTAGTCGTACATGCGGGCGGCGTTGGGGGTGCAGAGGTCGACCTCGTCCGGCGCCGGGTCTCCCATGAACGTACCTCCGTCCGATCCCGCGCTTTCCGGACCGAGCTTAACTACACAAGTCGACGCAGAGTCACGGAATCAGCGCGAAACCACAGTCTGTTCCCTTCGGCCGCGACGACCGGCATCGCGTCACTCCTTTGCCTCTGGAAGGATCCGGGCGAACGGCTGGAGGTTGGCGAGGCTCTCACCGCGCTTGACCCGCCAGTCCCACTCCCGCTGGATCGAGCCGGCGAAGCCGAGCTCCAGCGCACGGTCGAAGTTGTCGTCGGAGTAGGTCAGCACGCACCCGAGGATGCGGTCGATCTCCTCCGGTGTGACGGCCGACAGCGGCAGCCGCCCGACGAGGTAGACGTCGCCGATCGGGTCGAGGGCGAACGCCACTCCGTACATGGCGCCGTTCTTGCGGAGCAGGTGACGGTAGAACTCCGCGTGGTTCTCATCCGGCTGACGGCAGAAGAAGGCCTCGACGTGCAGGCTGTGCTCCCCGGCGACGAGCCAGGTCATCGTGGCCAGCTTGTGCTGTCCGGGGAGCTTGACCAGGTACGCGCCGGCGCGCGGCCGTTCGTACTCCAGCCCCTGGTCATCCAGGATCGCCCTGAGCGCCTCGTCCAGATCGGCGTCCGGACCGGCGTCCAGGCCGGCGTCGGAGTCCTCGCTCATAACCGCTCCTCAGGTCGGCGGGAAAG
>DASQPY010000087.1:0-2571 GCA_035643735.1 Actinoallomurus sp.
CTGTCTCGAAGTCCTCGTCCGTAGCGAGCGGTGTCCAGGTGGTGCCTCGCAAGGCGGACGAAGGAGTCAGCCTGGTGTTGGCTGGCGACTGAGGACAACGCGGCGAGGCGCCGCCTGGGCGCCGCGCAGTAGGACAGCGGGCTTCGAGATAGGCCCTAGCTCGCTCGTCGGCGGTCGAGCTCGGACATGATGTCGGCCATCCGCGACCGCATCCGCGCGGTCTGGGTGGTCAGCAGGGACAGCTCCTCGATCAGCTCGACGTCGTCGACGGCCATCAGCTCACGGGTCATCATCAGCAACCTCCGTTCGAAACCGCGTTCGACATTATCGCGTGGGTCCGACAGAAGGGATGAGGGCCGGCCGGACGTGACGCCCGCTTGACCAGCCGTATCGGGGGAATCACACATGAAGCGACACAAAGGGGGAGGTGTCCACGTAATGCCGCAGGTACTCTCACGGCATCCGATCCGGCGCCACAGCGCCCACCCCCGAGAGACCTCTCTCGCGGTGATCACACTCGCCGGCGGCCTGATCGCGGGCGTTTCAGGCGTCGTACACGTCGGACATTTCGTCGCGGTCTGCGTCGGCATCGCGACCATCCTCTTCGGCCTGTACTCCCAGCTCGTCTCCGCGACGACCAGTGAGCGCTGGATCAACGTCATCGGTATCGGGCTCGCGTTCGTCGGGGTCGGACTCGGCCTCTCGCACGGCGGCTTCACGGTCTGACGGTTAGGCTCGTCGCCATGCTGCGTATCGGAGCCCACGTCGACCAGACCGACCCTCTCGCCGCGGCCGCCGCGAAGAAGGCTCAGGCGGTGCAGTTCTTCCTCGGCGATCCGCAGGGGTGGAAGGCTCCCGTGCTGCCCGAAAAGCACGAGGAGATCCGCGACTCCGACGTCGACGTCTACGTGCACTCGCCGTACGTCGTCAACGTGGCGACCTCCAACAACCGCATCCGGATCCCGAGCCGCAAGATCCTCACCCAGCAGCTCGAGGGCGCGGCGAAGATCGGCGCGAAGGGCCTGATCGTCCACGGCGGCCACGTGCTCAAGAACGACGACCCGCAGGTCGGCTTCGACAACTGGCGCAAGGTCTTCGAGCGGATGGAGACCCCGACCCCCGTCCCGGTCCTGATCGAGAACACCGCCGGCGGCGACAACGCCATGGCCAGGATGCTGGAGCGCATCGCTCGGCTCTGGGAGGCGCTGGACGGCTTCGACGTGGGGTTCTGCCTCGACACCTGCCACGCGCACGCGGCCGGCGAGGACCTCGTCGACGTCGTCGCCCGGGTGAAGGCCATCACCGGCCGGATCGACCTCGTCCACTGCAACGACAGCCGGGACGCCTTCGGCTCCGGCGCCGACCGCCACACCAACCTCGGTGACGGTCAGATCGACCCGGACCTGCTCCTCGGCGTCGTACGCGAGGCGGGCGCGCCGGTCATCGTGGAGACTCCCGGCGACGGCCAGGCGGCCGACATCGCCTGGCTACGCGACCACCTCTGAGTCCAGCAGGACCACCGCCATCGGCGTCGGCGTGCCCCGCCAGTAGGCGACGGCCGACGCGAAGACGTCCACGAGGGTGCGGTGGATCTCGGCCTCGGCCAGGTCCTGCCAGTGGTCGTACACCACGAGGTACCCACGTGTGGCGGGGGCCCACGACAGGTCCTTGAGGCTGTCCTCCAGCGCGTCCCAGTTGTGGCCGAAGTAGGAGGGCAGCGCGAACTCCTCCTGGCACCGATCGAGCAGCGCCGCCTTGTCGCGTACGCCGGTCGCGTCGAGCCAGAAGACCCGCCAGCCCGCCCGCTCGGCCTCGGTGACTCCGCGCGCCGCCTCACGGCGGTCGGCATGCCACGTGTGCATCCCGGGCTCCGTACGCCCGGTGATCAGCTCCTCGATCATCCGGTCACCATCCCTACCTCGATCATGCGCCCGGAGGCCGGAATCCGCCTCATCCGGCCCATGAGCCGGAGGTGAACAATGCGATCTCCCAGACGAGCAGCGGCACGGACAGCAGGACCACCACGACGTACACCGGGCGGCGGGAGGCCCCGATCGCGAGCCAGAGCGGCCACCACAGCAACGTCGCCCGCCCGATCGACAGGTAGAACGCCGACGTGAGCAGTGACGCCAGCGGGAGCCCGACGTACACGGCCTCGGGCCATCGCCGCCGGACCAGGAGCCAGCCGGTCAGCGCGACACCGACGACCGCCCCGGCGAGCTCCACCCGGAAGGCCCCGGTGAACTCGTTGTGCTCGCCGAACGCCGCCTGCCACGTCGTGTGGAACGCCTGCCATGGCCAGGCCAGTGAGCGTCCCCAGCCCTCCTGCTGCGCGTGCTGCCAGGCCAGCCAGTCGCCCGTACGGCGCCACTGGTACAGCGTGTAGAGGGCCACGGGCAGGAACGGCATCGCCAGCAACGGTGTCAGCCGCCACCGCCGGTCGTTGACCAGGAACTCCACGATGAGCGCCACGGCCAGGAAGATCCCGGTGACACGTACGCACGCCGCTCCCATCGCGCAGAGCATGGCGGGCTCCCAGCGACGCTGCCGGGCCAGCAGCCACGCCGCCAC
>DASQPY010000088.1:0-5520 GCA_035643735.1 Actinoallomurus sp.
TGTCGGCTCCTGAGTGTCCATCCATTCCTCGTTGTTCTGGCCGGTGAGCGCCTCCGCCTCCATCTCCATCTCGATGTTCACCGCGGTGCCGCGGATGTAGTTGAACAACGTGATGTAGCTGGTGAAGGTCGTCGACAGATCGAGACCCCGACCGTCCAAGGTGGTGAGTACCCACTCGGTGAAGGGGATCGCGCTGGGGACCGGCTGCGGCCGGGTCACTGACAGAGCCGGTGCGAGCCACGGGTGCCGGCGGAACATCGCCCACAGCATCCGGCCTGCGAGTTCGAGCCGCTCACGCCAGCCCTCCGGCGGGTCGGCGGGGAACGGCCATTCTGAGAAGCTGGCGTCCATCATCCGCGCCACCAGGTCGTCCTTGTCCGTGACGTGCCGGTACAGCGACATCGTCGCCACGCCGAGCTCGCCGGCCACCCGGCGCATCGAGACCGCGGCCAGGCCCTCGGCATCGGCGATGGCGATGGCCGTGGTGACGATCCGCGTGAGCGTCAGCGTCCGGTCCGCGACGTTCCTGCGGGACGGGGGCGCACCAGTGCGCGTGACGTCACGGGGAGGCGTGGTCTCCCCGTGGCCGGGACTCACGACCGTGCCGACGCCGGGCACCGCGCGGACCAGGCCCTCGTGACGGAGCTGCGTGAGCACCTTGGTGGCGGTCGCCATCGCGACGTTCCACCGCCGGGTGATCTCCCGGGTCGAGGGCACCCGGTCTCCCGGGGCCAGCTCGCCCGTCTCGATCCGCCGCCGTAGTTCGGCGGCGATCTGACCGGAGCGCGATGCTTCCCTGCCGTCCACCACGATCACCTCCGCACTAGGGCACCTGCGGCGCGGACCACCCTAGCGACATGCTGCGGCGACGTCTCCGGCCTCCGTCGATCCGCAGTGCGGCCACACATCCGAGCACTAGTGCACTACTTGTGAATGCCCTGCTGAAGCGGCTTGCCGAACGAGAAGCGTACGCCGTACATTCCTCGTATGCGAAACACCGAGATACTCGTTTCCGGCGCCGGCATCGCCGTGCTCCTCGGCGAGACCCCGCCCTGACGCCGCGGAGCCATGCTTCGGCGGGCATCGAAGCGTCCCGCCCGTACGGTCGCTGCGTGATGGATGACCTGACGATCGAGCTGGAAGACCGGCCGGGGGCCTTGGCGGAGCTGGGCGAGGCCCTGGGAGCCGCAGGCGTCAGCGTCGAGGGCGGCGGGATGTTCACCGTCGGCGGCGGCCGCGCGGTGGCGCACTTTCTCTTCCGTGACGGCGAGGCGGCACGTGGAGCGCTGTCCGCCGCCGGCATCCGTGGCTCGCACAGGCCCTCTCGGTGACACGGCCGCTGCCGGTGGCCAACGGCATACCGTTCACCGAGTGGGTGCTCGCCTCCCTGGACGGCCGCGGTCTCGATCTCCAGACGTGCCTCACCACGCACATCACGCTGTTCAATCACGTGCGCGGCATCGCGATCAACATCGAGGCCGAGGCGGAGGCCGAAGCGCTCAGCGGCCTGGACGCCCAGGAGTGGATGGACACCCAGGAGCCGGCGCTGCGCGCGGTCCTCGACACCGGCCGGTTCCCGACCTTCGAGCGGCTCGTCGCGGACGCCTACGACTTCAGTCTCGACGACCTCTTCGAGTTCGGCCTGCAGCGCATCCTCGACGGCATCGCCATGATCGTCGGTGAGACGTCGCCCTGACATCGCGCCCGTTTGACACAGGCCCTAGCCGCAGGAAGATCGCTTTGGTTTCATGCGGACAGGAGGCGCTCATGTCCGAGTCGTTCAGTGTCGTCATCATCGGGGCCGGTTTCGGCGGGATCGGGATGGCGATCCGGCTCAGACGTGCGGGTGTTCGTGACGTGGTCGTCCTGGAGAAGGCCGCCTCGCTGGGCGGCACCTGGCGGGACAACGTCTACCCGGGCGCGGCGTGCGACATCCCCTCCCACCTGTACTCCTTCTCCTTCGAGCGCCGGCGTGACTGGTCCCGCCGGTTCCCGCCGCAGGAGGAGATCCTTGGCTATCTGCGGGACTGCGCGGCCAAGTACGGGATCGAACCGAGGTTCGGCAAAGAGGTCGAGGAGGCCTCCTTCGACGAGGACCGCGGCCTGTGGCGGGTGCGCACGACCGCGGGCGAGGAGTTCACGGCGCGGGCGCTGGTCGCCGCCTGTGGTCAGCTCAACCGGCCGGCCTACCCCGCGGTCCCGAACACCTTCGGGGGTACGGCCTTCCACTCCGCGCGCTGGAACCACGGCTATGACCTGAGAGGCAAGCGGGTGGCCGTGATCGGGACCGGGGCGAGCGCCATCCAGTTCGTGCCGCACGTGGTCGAGCAGGCCGAACAGGTGCACGTGTTCCAGCGGACGCCCCCGTACGTCATCGACAAGGCCGACCGGCCCTACGCCGGGTGGGAGCAGCGGCTGCTGCGGTGGGTTCCGGCGCTGCGGACGCTGAGCCGGATGAGGACCTACGCCCGGCTCGAGGCGCGCGGGCTGGCGTTCATCAGCGCGCCCCGCCTGATGCGCGGACCCGAGCGGGTCTTCCTGAGGCGGCTCGCCGAGGAGGTCCCCGACGACGCGCTCCGCGGCGCGCTGACCCCGGAGTACGTGATGGGCTGCAAGCGCATCCTGCTGTCGGATGACTACTACGCCGCCCTGCGCCGGCCCTGCGTCGAGCTGGTGACCGAGCCGATCGAGCGGATCTCCGAGATGGGCGTCGTCACCGCCGACGGCCGGGAACGCACGGTCGACGCGGTCATCTACGGCACCGGGTTCCGTACGCACGGCTTCGTGGCGCCGATGTCCGTACGCGGCCTGGGCGGGCGGGAGCTGAACGACGCGTGGCGCGAGGGCGCCGAGGCGTACCTGGGGATCGCGGTGAGCGGCTTTCCCAACCTGTTCCTGCTCTACGGGCCGAACACCAACCTCGGCCACAACTCGATCATCTACATGCTGGAGTCGCAGTTCAACTACGTCGTCGGCTGCGTCCGGGCACTGACCCGCGCGAAGTACATCGACGTACGGCCGGACGTGCAGAATGCCTTCAACCGGGAGATCCAGGACAGGTTCCGGGGCACGGTGTGGGCCCGGGGCTGCACGAGCTGGTACAAGACCGCGGACGGGAAGATCGTCAACAACTGGCCCGGCTACACCTTTGCGTACCGGCGTGCGACGCGGCGCCCGAACCCTCGGGACTTCCGCGTGAAGGCCTGACTCAGCCGAACCGGGTCAGGCGGTCCAGGAGACCCGGCCCCCGCAGCGGCCGGACGAGCCTGAGCGCGGTGTGCTCGCCGCCCGTGGTGACCGACGCGACGGTCCGGCCGGCGGGCGCGTGCCGCGGGACCTTTCCCTGGACACTCAGCCGCAGGGTGAGGCCGGGCCAGCCGGTCGCGGTGACCGGCGCGGTGGCGGCCAGCGGGATCCGGTGCCCGTAGCCGTCATCGACCCGTGCCACCACGGCACCACGGGGCGCCAGGGTGACGCGGGTGAGTGAGCTCTCGGCCGCCACGATCAGCGACTGCGCGGCGGACACGGCAACCGCCGAGCTGGTCGTGTGTGTCTGGGCCATCACCGCGCCGATCAGCATCCGCCCGCCTGCCCGCGCGGCGAAGACGTAGTTGCCTCCGGCCTGGCTCGTGAACCCGGTCTTGCCACCGATCACGCCGTACGACCCGAGCAGAGTGTTCGCGCCCGAGCGCGTCTCTCCGCCGGTCCGCGGGGTGAACGTCGGCTTGCTCACCACCTCGGCGAAGGCGGGGATCCGCATCGCCGCGCCGAACAGGCGCACCTGGTCGGCCGCGGTGCTCACCGTGGTCGCGTCGAACCCGCTGGGGTCGGTGTAGTGGGTGCCGGTCATGCCGAGCCGGCGCGCCATGGAGTTCATCTTCGCCGCGAACGGCGCGTCGCCGCCGGAGTCCCAGAGGGCCATCTCGTGCGCGATGTTGTTCGCCGAGACGACCATCAGCGCCTCGAGGGCCTCGCGTTCGGTGAACGGCTGGTTCGCGACCACGTCGACATGTGTCTCGTCGCGCGCGATCCGCCACGGCAGCCGGGCCGCCTCCTCGGGGGAGACGCGGTAGGTGGGGCCCTCCTCGCCACTGCGCAGCGGATGGTCCTGCAGGAAGACATAGGCGGTCATCACCTTGGCGACGCTCGCCGTCGGCGTCGGCCGGCCGCTGCCCGAGGCGCCCATCTGGCCGAGTCCGTCGACCTGGAGCACGGCCTGGCCGGCGGCCGGCCACGGGAGCCGCAGCGCTCCGGGGAGAGTACGGCTCGCGGGGGTGACCAGCCGCAGCCGCGCCGACGGCAGCGGCCGTACCATCTGGAACGCGACCAGTGCGAGCAGCAGCAGCCCGGCGGCCGCGCAGACGATCGCCAGTGTCCGGCCGGTATGCCGCCTCGGCCCGCCGGTCTCCTCGGCGGGAGGCAGCATACGATCCGCGATGCCCGTCACCGCTCTACCCCCTGATGATGAGAGCGGCGCAGAAATGCGCCGCGACCAGAGTAGATGCACGGAACGGCGAATCGGTTCGGCGACATGGCCGAACCAGTAACGTACGCGCATGCCCACCGCACTCATCACCGGCGCGACGGCCGGAATCGGCGCCGCCTTCGCCCGCCGGCTCTCCGCAGACGGTTTCGACCTGATCCTGCTCGCCCGCGACTCCGAGCGGCTCGCGCGGGCCGCCGAGGAGTACGGCAGGGCCGAGGTGATCGTCGCCGACCTGTCCACGGAGGAGGGCATCGTCCGGGGCGAGGAGGCGGCGCGCCGCGCCGACCTGGTGGTGAACAACGCCGGGTTCGGACAGAAGGGCCGATTCCTCGAGGTGCCGCTCGAGGACGAGCTGGCCATGCTGCGGGTGCACTGCGAGGCGGTGCTCCGCCTGACACGCGCGGCGCTGCCGGAGATGCGCGAACGCGGTCGCGGCGGCGTCATCAACGTCGCCTCGGTCGCGGCGTTCTTCTCCCGCGGCACCTATGGGGCCTCGAAGGCCTGGGTGGTGGGCTTCAGCGAGGGCGTGGCACAGGACGTCCCCGGCGTGCACGTCATGGCGCTGTGCCCGGGCTTCGTGCACACGGAGTTCCACGACCGCGCGAACATCGACATGTCCGGCATGCCCTCGGCCTTCTGGCTCGACGCGGACGACGTCGTCGACACCGCGATACGCGACTTCCGCCGTGGCTTGAGCACCAGCGTTCCCGGCGCCCAGTACAAGACACTCGTCGGCGCGAGCCGCTTCATGCCGCGCAACCTCCTCGCGCGGGTCTCCTCCCGTACGGGCCGCAAGTACCGCTGACGATCCGCCGGCGGTACTCACGGGCGCCGTCTCAGGCGCTGAGGGTGCGGAGGATGAGTTCGACGAGCGAGAGCCCACTTACTTATTTCAAGTAACTAATACCACGTAACGGCCTATACTGACCTGCGTGGGGGATGGGTGCGAGCAGGCGAGCGCAGAGCTGACACAGGTCTTCGCCCTGCTCGGCAAACGGTGGAGCGGTCTCGTCGTCGCGGTGCTGACCGGCGGT
>DASQPY010000089.1:0-5500 GCA_035643735.1 Actinoallomurus sp.
ATTGATCATGGACGATAACAACAGCCTCAGGGATTGTCCGCGACCGCGATCCAAATACGGAGGCAAGACTGCCCCACGGAAAGGTGTCCGCCCTGACGCGCTACCCGGCGGCCGATATGTCCCGGCCCGCCACCGTGGACACCCGCACACGCGGTCGCCGTCAGCCTCGGCATGGCCACGGACGTCCGTTCCGGGGATTCCGGTCTGGCGGGACTCCTCGACGAGCGTCTGCCTTCGATGAACCGGGTCACACCGATGAACGCGGCATAGATGGGCGGTTAACGCGCTGACGAGCGCGGATGGCCGATCTGGCGGCTCACGGCGGGGCCGGCGGCCCCTGGAGGACTGGTGGGAGTTCACCGAGTCCGGTTCGCTCGGGCTACCGAACTGGGTAAGGTCGGCGACGCCAGTTCGGTCCTGGAATCAGCCGGGGCCGGTGAAGCGGACGAGTGAAGTAGATCGTGATGAGCACCCCCCAGTCTTCGGCGTTCGAACCGGTCCAGCGACCTCAGGCCGCCCTGCCGCCCCCGGCGTCGTCGTCGCCTACGGGCCTGGTGCCGGCCCAGCCGGCTCCCCGGCCACGGGAGCGGGACCCGTTCTTCGACAACGCCAAGTTCTTCGCGATCCTGCTCGTGGTCGCCGGCCACTCGATCAATAACCTGCGCGACGTACGGTTCGCGCACGCCGCGTACCTGTTCGTCTACACGTTCCACATGCCGGTCTTCATCATCATCACCGGCTACTTCTCCCGAAGGTTCACCTTCTCCGGCGGCAAGGCCCGCAAGCTCCTCACCAACCTGGCCGTGCCCTATGTCGTGTTCGAGACCGCCTACTCGACGTACCACTGGGCGGTGGGCCACTCCAAGTTCGAGATCAGCCTGCTGGATCCGTACTACCTGACGTGGTTCCTGCTCGCACTGTTCGCCTGGCGGCTGTCCACACCGGTGTGGCAGCAGATCCGCTTCCCGATCGCGGTGGCGGTCGTCATCAGCCTTCTGTCGGGCATGGACCAGTTGCCCGGCGCGCTGGAGATGAACCGCGTCTTCGGCCTGGTGCCGTTCTACGTGCTCGGGCTGTTCCTCAAGCCCGAGCACTTCGAGCTTCTCAAGCGGCGCTCCGCCCGGTTCATCGGCGCGCTCGTGCTGGTCGGCGGCTTCGCCTTCACGTACCTGGTCGTCGACCGGCACCTGTCCACCGAGTGGGTGTACTGGCGCAGTGGCAACCCGACCCTCCACGTGAACAACCTGGTCGGCACCGGCGTGCGCGTGGGGCTGCTCCTGGCCGCCGCCGTGCTCGTCGCGACGTTCCTGACCCAGGTGCCCCGCAAGCAGCGGTGGTTCACCTCGCTCGGATCCGCCACGCTGTACGCCTACCTGCTGCACGGCTTCGCCACCAAGCTCGCCGACTACTACGGCTGGTACGACGCCGACGTCCTGCACACGATCCCCGGCGTCCTGGCGGTGGGCGCGGCCGGTGCCGTGCTCGCGACGCTGCTGTGCACCCCGCCCGTGCGCTGGGTCATGCACTGGGCGCTCGAGCCCAACATGATGTTCGCCTTCACGGCACTGCGCCGGCCGAAGATGAACCTGTACGCCGGACGCCGCCGCGCCAACGCGGCACGCACCAAGCAGGCCGAACGCGACAAGCAGACCGAGCCGTCCCCGGAGCGCGCCCCTGCCGGCTGACCCACCCGCCACCCGGCGCGCACAGGCCCTGGGAGTCCCCCACCTTGCGGATCAGCTGTGAAAGCATCGGCTGGGATCGCACCGACGAGCATGCGCGGGGAGGCTGGGCACCGGTTGCCGGATGCGGTCAGACCTCAGGGGTCGATCAACCCTCAGGAATCAGTCGTAGTCTGTCCCGGTGCCTCCCAGAATGTCCCGATCAGCCGCGGGCGATACATTTGTCACGACTCGCCTGGCTTGGCTGGATCTCTTGCGGGGGGTCGCGGCCCTCGTGGTCGCCCTGCACCACGCGACCTACTACTTCACGCCACGGCTGCGTGCCGGCATGGTCGACTGGTTCGATCCCGGTCTGTACGGGGTCCTGGTCTTCTTCCTGGTCAGCGGCTACATCGTGCCGGCATCGCTGGAGCGGCACGGCCGCGTGCGCAGCTTTTGGATCAGCAGGGTGACCCGCATCTACCCGCTCCTGATCCTCGCGTGCGCGGTCACCCTGCTGCCGTTCCTGCTGGGGGTTCGCGGGCTGCGCGCGGGGTTGCAGTCCTACGATCCGATGACCGCCGTGCTCGCCCATCTGACGATGCTGCAGGACGTGCTCGGCGTGCCGAACGCGATCAATGTGCTGTGGACGCTCTCGTACGAGATGCTCTTCTACCTTCTGATCGTCGCGCTGTTCGTCACGGGCGTGCACCGCCGGTCCGCGCCGGTCTCCATCGCGTTCGTATCGGCGGCCGTCCTCGTCGGCGGGCTGCTGCCGATGGCGGCGCTGACCCGGACCGTCGGGGTCTGGCAGATCGTGGTGCTGACCGCGCTGGTGATGGCGGCCGCCATCACCGCCGGCGCCTCGCGCCACCCGGCCGTACGCACCGTGGGGGGCGTCGCCGGAGGCGTCCTGGCGGTCGTGCTGGTCATCGTCAACGGCCGGATCGCGCCGTGGGAGAGTCTGGTGATCCTCGCGGTGATGTTCACCGGCACCGCGCTCTACCGGGCCGAGCACGGCCAGATCAGCCGCCGGACGGCGGCGCTGTCATCGGCACTGGTGCTGGCCGGCGCGATCGTGGCGGGCGTGTGGCACGCCGCGATCGGGATGTCACCGGCACAGGCGGACGCGTTCCAGGTCTACTGGGTCGGGTCGGTGCTGCTCGCGGCACTGACGTTCGCCGGCGGGTGGGCGCTGCGCGGCCGCCGGATCCCTTCCTGGCTGACGGCCCTGGGCACCATCAGCTTCTCGCTGTACCTGCTGCATCCGGTGCTGCTGATGCTCAATGACCAGCTCCTGGGCACTCCGGACCATGACGACGGGGTACGGCTCGGCGTCTTCGTCCTCGTACTGATCGGGGTCAGCGTGCTCACCCACCGCTATGTCGAGGTCCCGTTCCAGCGGCTCGGCCGCCGCCTCAACCGCCCTTCGGTGGCTCCCGTCATCCCTGCCGTTCCGGCACCGCTGGAGTCGGTGCCGGAATGACCTCCCACAAGGCCGGCGTCAGTGCCGGTCCAGCTCGCGTTTGAGGCGGGACAGGGTGGTGCGCATGCCGTCGCGGTTGGCTTCGGCGCGGTCGTTCGCGACGCGGCCGGTGAAGATGCGGCCCATGATGTGGGCGCCGCGGGTGCGCCGGTCGGCCCAGTGTTCGGTCAGCTCGGTGCCCTCGGGCACGGCCGCGAGCCGGTAGCTCCACCGCGCCACCGGCATGCCGAACGTCGAGACGTCGAAGGCGAACTCCTCCCCCGGCCTGGCGACCACGATCCGGCACGTCGTGAACCAGACCACCGGTCCCCGGCGGTTGAAGCCCACGAATCCGGCCGGTCTCCCCTCGCGCCGCGACCACACCCACGTGGCGAAGCATTCGGGGCTCCATCGCGCCATCCGGCGCACGTCGGCGACCGCGGCGTACACCTCGGCGGGCTCGGCGTTCACAATGACGCTCTCGGCGACCTCGTCCGGCATGTGTCGCACGATAGCCATGGCCGGGTGGGTTGACCTCCGGACCCGCCACCGGGAAGGTGATCGGATGAGCGGCAAGGGCGAGACGCGGGACGGGGTGTCGCTGACCAACCTCGACCAACCGCTGTTCGACGGGGCGGACGCGACAAAGCGCGACCTGGTCGACTACCTGGACGCCGTACGGGACCGGATCATCCCGGTGCTGCGCGACCGGCCACTGTCGGTGATCCGGGCGCTCCGCGGTCAGGACCCCTTCATGCAGAAGAACGTTCCCAAGTACACCCCGCCGTGGGTGGCGACCGTGACGCTGTGGGCGGAGACCTCCAAGCGCAAGGTCGCGTACGCGCTGTGCGATGACCGCCGTACGCTGCTGTGGTTCGCCAACCAGCGGGCCATCGAGTACCACCCCACGCTGATCCGGGCCTCCGACCGGGACCACCCCACCCACCTCGTGCTCGACATCGACCCGCCCGAGGGCGAGGCGTTCTCCCTGGCGGCCGGCGCGGCTCGGCTGGTCCGCCAGGTCCTCGCCGACGTCGGTATGGCGGGTGTGGTCAAGACGAGCGGCGCCAAGGGCGTGCACGTGTTCGTGCCGATCGCCGCCGGGCCCGCGCACGAGGACGTCGCCGCGGCGACCCGCGCGATCGCGGCGCGCGCCGAGCGGCTCGATCCGGACCTCGCCACCACGGCCTTCATCCGGGAGGACCGCGGGGGCAAGGTGTTCCTCGACTCGACCCGGTCCGGCGGGGCGACGACGGTCGTCGCGGCCTACAGCCCGCGGGTACGGCCCGGCGTGCCGGTGTCCTTCCCCCTCTCGTGGGACGAGCTCGACGCGGTCACCCCCGCCGACTTCACCATTCGCACCGCCGCGCGTCTCGTCGCCGACCGTGACCCCTGGGCCGACCAGATGCCCGAGCCGCAGCGGCTGGACGCCGGTCTGGTCGAGGAGGGGCACACGATCCCGGTCGCGCGAGTGCAGGCGATGCACGAGGGCAAGCGGCGCGCCCGCGCCCGCCGCGAGAATGAACAGGGAGCCGGGCAGTGACATCGGCCCGCCGCATGAGGAAGACGTGATCCTGGACATGACGATCATCGATGACCTGGCCGCGGAGCAGGACCGCCTGGAGGACATCCTGGCGGGCCTGGACGAGGCGCAGTGGACCTCTCCGTCGGGTGCCGCCGGCTGGACCGTCGCCGATGTCGTGCTCCACCTGGCGCAGTCCGAGGAAGGTGTCGTGGCCAGCGTGGCCGGCGCCGGAGCCGACATACGCCCCGAGCGCGGCCGTACGGTCGATGAGGCCATGGACCTGCTCGTACGCGCGGAGCGCACCTCGCCCGAGGAGGTGTTCCGGCGGTGGCGTGAGGCCCGTCGCGCCTCGGTGGAGGCGCTGCGCGGCGCCGACCCGGGAAGACCGCTGACCTGGGTCGAGGCGCCGCTCAAACCCGCCACCCTCGCGACCACGCGGCTGGCCGAGCACTGGGCGCACGGCCTGGACATCACCGCGCCACTCGGCATCGCCTTCCCCGACACCGAACGCCTGCGCCACATCGCCTGGCTGGCGCATCGGACGCTGCCCTACGCCCTGGCACTCACCGCCGAGCAGGCGGGTCCGGTGGCGTGTGAGCTGACCGCGCCGGACGGCACGGAGGTGTGGCGCTTCGGCCCCGCCGACGCCGAGTCGACCATCTCGGGCGCGGCGGGGGCCTTCTGCCGCGTCGCCGCACAACGCCTCGACGCGGCCGAGTCGGGGCTGCGCACCACCGGACCGGACGGCGCCGCCGCGCTCGGCGTCCTGCGCACCTACGCCAGCTGACGCCGCGCGCGGTCAGTCGGGCAGCAGCGGCACCGAGACACCCTGGTCACGGCCGAGCAGCA
>DASQPY010000090.1:0-2674 GCA_035643735.1 Actinoallomurus sp.
GGCCGTGCCGACCGCGAGGTTCTGCGGGGAGATCATCTTGGCCATGACGCCGCCGGAGGTGTTCGCCGCGCCGAAGAGCGTGGGCGAGACGTTCAGCTGGTGCGCCGCGGTGACCTGGAGGTTGCCGAACAGCGCGTTCGAGCCGGCGTCGGTCCCGGTGATCGTGACGCCGAACCAGCCGACGACCGGTGACAGGAACGCGAAGAACGCGCCCGCCTTCGCGAGCCACACGCCGAGGCTGGAGATCTGGCCGGACAGGTTCATGACGTAGGAGAGCGCGAAGACGCAGAAGATGGTGAAGATCGCCCAGCCGAACTGGCGGATCGTCTCCCCGTACGCCCTCAGCCCCGCGAGCGGCCCCATCCGCAGGACGACGAGTGTGAGCAGGCCGGAGACGAACAGCAGCGTGCCGGTCGCGCCGAGGTAGTTCAGCACGTACGCGGTGTTGGCGGGCTTGCCCTTGGGGGTGAGCACGTGCAGGCCGGGCCAGTCGAAGGTCCACACGCCGTGCGTGGTGAGCCAGGTCTTCACCGAGGTGATCTGCGCGATGGAGAACAGCACCACGATGATGATGTACGGCGCGAACGCCTTGAGTACGTCGCCCCCGGAGTCCTCGCGGCCGACGCGCCGCTCGAAGGCCGCGTCGGGCACGTCCTCCGAACCGCCCGCGATGACCGGCGTCGCGACGGTGGCCTCCCCCGGGCTCCACACCCGGTTGAGCAGGATGATCGCACCGGCCGAGACGAGCGCGGCGAAGATGTCGCACAGCTTGTAGGACCAGTAGTTCGAGAAGACGAACTGGCAGATGCCGAACGTCAGGCCGGCGGTCAGCGCGGCCGGCCACGCCTGACGCAGTCCCCGGCGGCCGTCGGCGACACCGATGAGGATGAACGGCACGAACACCGCGAGGATCGCGGTCTGCCGCCCGGCCATCGCCCCGAAGTCATCCGGGCTCAGCCCGGTGCTGGTCCCGAGGATCGTGATCGGATTGCCGAGTCCTCCGAACGCGACCGGCGCCGTGTCGGCGATCAGCGCGAGCGCCGCCGCCTTGATCGGGTCGAAACCGATCGCGATGAGCATGACCGCGCAGATGGCGACGGGTGAGCCGCCGCCGGCCAGGGCCTCCAGCAACGCTCCGAACGAGAATGCGATGACGATCGCCTGGATCCGCCGGTCGTCGCTGATCGACGCGAACGCCCGCCGCAGCACCGCGAAGTGCCCGGACTTGACCGTCAGGTTGTAGATCCAGATGGCGTTGAAGGTGATCCACAGGATGTTCAGGACGCTCAGCGCCGCACCGAAGACTCCTGCGTCCAGGGCCTGGCCGACCGGCATGGAGAACGTGAACACCGCGATCACGAGGGAGATGCCCAGGGCGACGAGGCTCGCCCAGTGCGCCTTCCAGCGGAACGCACCGAGGAGGACGAGCAGTGCGATCAGTGGCAGCAGGGCCAGCAGCGCGCTGAGCGTCGGCGAGCCGGTGGGGTTGAGGTCTTGGCGGAACAAGGTGCACCTCCCAGGGGCGGTGGGCCGTGCGTTGCGTCACATGCGTTCCATAACACGGAACGCTATTCTGTAGAGTGGGTTTATAGTGCCACCCAGGAACCGTCAAGGGAAGAGGTCCGAAGTATGGAGATCCGGCACGCCACGCATCCGAGCCAGGTGAGCGGATTCGGCACCGCCGACCTGCGCGGCCACTACTTGGTCGAGGACCTGTTCCCGGCCGATCGCGTACGCCTGGTGTACTCCCATCAGGACCGTACGGTCGTCGGAGGTGTGGCGCCGTCGTCCCCCGTCCGGCTGGAGGCCCCCGATCCGCTGCGCAGCGCGTACTTCTGCGAGCGGCGTGAGCTGGGCGTGGTCAACGTCGGCTCGCCGGCCTCGGTGACCGTCGACGGAACCGCGTACGACCTCGCGCACCGCGACTGTCTCTACGTCGGACGCGGTGCCCGCGACGTCGTGTTCGGCCCCGGTGGAGCCTTCTACCTGATCTCGGCCCCGGCCCACGCGTCGTACCCGACGACGCTGTCACGCCTGGCGGACGTCACCGGCAACCGGCTCGGCGGCGCCGAGGGCTCCAACGACCGTACGATCTACAAGCACATTCACGCGGACGGCGTGCTCAGCTGCCAGCTCGTCCTCGGCGTGACGGTGCTGGAGCCGGGCTCGATGTGGAACACGATGCCGTGCCACACCCACGACCGGCGTACCGAGATCTATCTGTACTTCGACCTGCCGGAGGACCACCGTGTGGTGCACCTGATGGGCCGCCCGGACGAGACCCGCAACCTCATCGCGGCGAACCGCCAGGCCGTGATCTCACCGAGCTGGTCGGTGCACTGCGGCTTCGGCACCGCCAGCTACGCCTTCGTCTGGGCGATGGCCGGGGAGAACCAGGCCTTCGACGACATGGACCACGTCGCCATACCCTCTCTTCGGTGAAGACCACACCGGGGAACGGGAACGCGACAGAGAAGGTGCTCGCGGTCCTGCAGTCGCTGGCCGACAACGAGCGCATCGCGGATATCTCGGGCGTGACCGGACTGCCCAAGTCCACCGTCCACCGGATCCTGCAGTCGCTGGTCGAGCACCGCTTCGCCCTGAACGCCGGGGACGGGCGCTACATCGGCGGCCCGCGAATCCTGACGCTCGCGGGGCGGCTGATGGGCCGCTT
>DASQPY010000091.1:0-2455 GCA_035643735.1 Actinoallomurus sp.
GGCAACGCCGGCGCCGCGCCACGCTGTCCGCTGACGAAGCTGCAGCCGGCCTTTCCGCAGTGCCCGCTGGCCAGCAAGGTCGGCAGCATCGTCCTTGGCGTCAAGGGGGTCGGCTCGACGATCGCCGTGTACAACCTCGTGCCGGAGAAGGGGTATCCGGCGGAGTTCGGCTTCAAGTTCGCCAACAACGCGGTCGTGATGTATCCGCAGGTGCAGCCGCGGACCGGCCAGTACGGCCTGATGGTGTCGGTGCCCGGTGCCACCAGACTGGGCATCACGAGCATCGCGTTGACGTTCTACGGCGTCCCGTCGCAACTCAACGGTGCCGGCGGCGCGCCGGTGCCGTTCCTGTCCAACCAGTCGGATTGCCTAATCGCTCAGCCGGTGTCCCGGATGATCGTTGATTCCTGGCAGCATCCGGGGCCGAAGCTGGCCGATGGTTCGCCCGACCTCAGCGACCCACGCTGGAAGACGGCGACCGCTCCCGCACCTCCCGTGACCGGGTGCGACGAGCCTTCGCTCGCGTCGCAGTTCGCGCCGACGATCAGCGCGGTCCCGACCCCCGGGCACGGGTCGACGCGGGTCGACTCTCCGTCGGCCTACAGCGTGGACCTGGCGTTCCCGCAGACCAACGATCCGACGGATCCCTCAACGACGTTCGACCCCGCGGTTCCGCAGGCTCCGCAGCTCAAGGACACGACGGTGACGCTCCCGGAGGGGGTGGCCATCTCGCCCTCGGCCGCGGGTGGCCTGGAGGGCTGCTCGGATCTGGCCAGCGATCCCAAGGGCGATCAGGTCCGCCTGGATTCGACCGTCCCGGTGACCTGCCCGGACGCGTCGAAGGTTGGCACCGTCACGGCCACGTCGCCGCTCCTGGCGGCGCACGATGCAACGACGGACGCGGTCACGGGCGCCGAGACGCTCGAGGGTGACGTCTACGTCATCAAGCCGCACCCGGGCGACTTCAGCCCGGCCGGCGACCAGGACGGCAAGGTCCGCCTGCTCATCCAGATCGACTCGCAGCGCTACGGCCTGAACGCCAAGCTCCCGGGTATCGCCACGGCCGATCAGGCTCACGGCGGCCGCCTCACGGCGCGCTTCGAGGACAACCCGGCCCTGCCGGTCAAGAACCTCTCGCTGAAGTTCAAGGCCGGTGACCGGGCGCCGCTCGTCAACCCGCCCACGTGTGCCACGGGCGCGACGACGACCGGGCTGTTCACGCCCTGGTCGCGCGGCGGAACGCGGTCGGACGGCCTCGCCGTCCTCGGTACGCCGGACGTGACGGCGACCTCCGCGTTCGACATCAGCTGGGATGGTCAGGGCGCAGGATGCCCGGGCACCCTGCCGTTCGGTCCGGTGGTCAACGCCGGCACGGTCGGTCAGCAGGCCGGCGCGTCCAGCCCGTTCTCGTTCGACCTCACCCGTCAGGATCGTGAGGACGTCGTCAACGGTCTGAGCGTGACGTTGCCGGGCGGTCTGCTCGCGGCGGTCAAGGACGTGCCGCTGTGCTCCGACGCTGACGCCAACGCCGGCACCTGCCCCGCGGGTTCGCGGGTCGGCTCGGCCCAGGTGTCCGCCGGTTCCGGCGGAAGCCCGTTCAACATCTGGGATCAGCCGGTGGCGCTGACGGGCCCCTACAAGGGTGCCCCGTACGGCCTGGCGATCGCCGTCCACGCGGTGGCCGGTCCGTTCGACCTCGGCACCGTCGTGGTCCGCCAGGCGTTGAACATCAACCCCGACGACGCCCACGTGACCGTGGTCAGCGATCCGCTGCCGACGATCCGTGACGGTGTGCCGCTGCGGGTCCGCCGGATCCACGTCGATGTCGATCGACCGGGCTTCATGCGGTCGCCGACCTCATGCGCGCCGAAGATGATCGGCACCACGGTGTCGTCGCTCGGTGGCCAGAAGCAGGACCGGCTGTCGGCGTTCCAGGTGAAGGACTGCGACAAGCTCCCGTTCGCTCCGAAGCTCGCCATGAAGCTCAATGGCGCCAACGAGACGAAGGTGGGCGGCCACCCGGGCGTCGAAGCCCTGGTGACGCAGGAGCCGGGCGAGGCCGCGCTGAAGTCGGCGACGGTGACGTTGCCGCTCAGCCTCGCGCTGGACCCCGACAACGCCGCGAGCGACAGCCTGTGCTCGTTCGGCGATGGCCTGAAGGATCAGTGCCCCGAAAGCTCGGTCATCGGCACCGTGACCGCGGTGAGCCCGTTGCTGAAGACGCCGGTCAGCGGCAAGGTGTTCTTCGTCAAGGGCCTCCGTGTCGATGCGAAGAGCGGCCGGTTGATCAAGACCCTCCCGACGCTCCTGGTAGAGCTGCGCGGCGAGGTCAACCTCAACCTCCGCGCGACGTCCGACGTGCCCGACGGCGAGCACCTGGTGACGACGTTCCCGCTGGTCCCGGATGCGGCGATCAGCTCCTTCTACCTGAAGCTCAATGGAGGCAAGAAGGGGA
>DASQPY010000092.1:0-2610 GCA_035643735.1 Actinoallomurus sp.
CTGCTCCAGCATCGCGGGGGACGTGTCGATGCCGATGACTCGCCGGCCCGTCACGCGGGCGACCGGGATCGCGACGCGTCCGGTGCCCACCGCGAGTTCGACCAGCGGACCGTTGGCCCGGCGGGCGAGTTCGACGTAGAACGCGATGTCCGCGGTCATGTGCGCCGACCAGATCTCGTAATCCCCCGCGAACCGCTCATCCCAGGTCACCGGGCCAGCATCACAACAATCCGGCACCTCCTTCCACCCAATACCCGCGCACACTCTCTTCTCGGCGCCGGGAAATCCACGCTCATGGCTCCCTTCTTTGAGGTCTGAGAGGGCGGGACACGCGGCCATGCGCTGCGTGGGACAGGAGCCCAGGTCGTTGGTTGTCGACGCCGTGCGTCGTAGTGGGTGACCGCTGGTCGTCGCGACCGGCAGGGCGGTCGTCATGCTGGAGATGTCGGTCTACCGTCGGGAGGCGTGTGGTGGTCGATCGAGGTCTTCGACGGAGCGTTCCCCGCCTGACCCGGTCGAGGGACTGTTGATATATCCGGGCCGAGGAGGCAGCTCCGGGCGCGCGGTTCCTCGAAGGACTCGTCCCACCACTGGAGCCGGCGCTGCGGCCATGCCGCTGCCGCCGGACGATGTCTTTCTTCAGCCGGCGCCTGACCCACGCTCTACCAGTGCCGACCTCGCTCCCTTCTGAGCACCCCGAGCCCACCCCCGGCCACCGATCTTCGCTAGACGCACGACCATGCCGCCGTGCGCGCGGGACGCCCGACTCAGGATGCCTGGACCCGGATGCAGACGCTCCGGGACGGCAGACGCTGTCAGGTGACCCGGTTACTGACAGGGAACACCAGGTGGGTCACCCGGTCCCCCTGGATGCAGACCGTCGGATCGCCGAGCGCGACATCCTCCAGCGACATTTCGCCGAAATATGGGCGCCCCTTCCCCATCACCACAGGCACCAGATCCACTGCGACCTCGTCAAGCAGCCCGAGCTCCAGGCACTGCCGGGCAATCGTGCCGGCTGTCACCGCGACGACGCGTTCCCCGGCCAGTTCCTGAGCCTGGGCCACCGCTTGTTCGACCCCGCCGGTGATGAAGTGGAACGGAGCGTCCGGATGGGCTTCGACCCAGCCCGTGGGCACATTGTGGGTCACCACGACGACCGGCACGTCGAAGTTGTGCCGCCCGCTCCACCCGTCGGTGACGTCGAACAACGTCCGCCCGCATACCAGGGCACCGATTCCGGACGTCCAGTCTCGCCAGTACCGGGCGCTGCTCTGGCCGAGGTGGAACGTCATGTCCCCGGACCCTGTCCTGGTGAGGAACTCGACGTCCCCGTTCTGCAACCAGTCGAACAGCCTGCCGATGGTGTTGTCGTCCTTGGCGATGTAGCCGTCCAGCGACATCGACGCCGACGCGATGACCTTTCCCAAGCCAGCCTCCTTCGACCACAGGACCGTCTTCCGTGGTTGGACAGATGCCGCCGAGCAAGCTCGTCGCTGAACTCGCCCGCAACGACCCACGACCCCCGTCACGATGCCGCATCCGGCCGATGCGTGGAACGCCGCACGAGTCGGCGTGCCGCGACGCGGCGCTCACCAACATCCGGATCGTGCCGCTAGTCGAGCGGGACGCGCGACTCTGCCGGGCTGCGCGCGGGACGCGCGACCATGGCGCGGAGCGGTCGTCACTGCGGGTGCGTTCTTGATGACCCAGTTATCCCTGCTGGCCGGACGGTCGAGCGCCGACGTCGAAGGTGGCCCCGAACGGGTCGGTGATTGAGGCGACCCGCCCGTAGACGAAGTCTTGCGGGTCGGCAGCAGTGCCACCGGCGGCTCTGGCGCTGGCGACCGCCGCGTCGGGGTCGGTCACCTCGAATAGGGTGCCCCAGCGGGACGAGGACGCGGACGGATCGCCCATAATCCCGCCGATCTCGTGCCCGTCCGGCCGGCGTAGGAAGGTGAAGTCGAGCCCGGGCAGGTCAGGGTTGGAGTCCAGGGTGAAATCGAAGACCGTCGCATAGAACTCGCGGGCCGGCCGCGGCGTCGGGGTGACCAGGTCGTTGCGCAGCAACGTGGCCGGCTGGTTGACCAGCTCCGCGCCGACGAACGAGCGGCCCTCCCACAGGCCGAACTGGGCGCCGACCGGGTCGACGGCGATCGCCATCCGGCCCTGGTCCATGACGTCCATTGCCGGCTGGACCAGCCGGCCACCCGCCTGCTCGATCCGCTTCCCGGTCCCCGCGCAGTCATCGGTCGCCAGGTAGACGCTCCACCAGAAGTCGGTAGCGGCCGGGTCCGGGTTGGGCATGATCGCGGCGACGGCACGGCCGTCGACCCGGCACATGGTGTAGCGCCCGGCCTCCTCCGGCCCGACCTCGAAATCCCAGCCGAAAACCGCGCCGTAGAACGCCATCGCCCGATCCAGGTCCGGGATGCCGAGGTCGATCCAGGTCGGCGTGCCCAGCGGCTGCGTGTTGTCGATCCTCATCGTCGTCCTCCCTTTGCTCCGTGTCCGTTCCGGACGCTAGCCGCGGGCACCGACAGTTCCAGTCGGCCTCGCGGTCCACATGGCGGCAAGTGCAGGCCCCGACAGGCGGGGCATCATGACGAT
>DASQPY010000093.1:0-3573 GCA_035643735.1 Actinoallomurus sp.
GTTGACGACACGCCCCCACTTCTGGTCGCGCATGGCGGGTAGCAACGCGAAGGTCAACGAGGCGACGGCGACCACATTGGTGCTGATCGCGGCCGTCCAGCGGGCAAAATCGACCTCGGCGCTCGGGCCGAGCGGCCACACGACGGCGGCGTTGTTGATGAGAATGTCCACGGCCCCGAGCTCGTCACGGGCGCGCGCAGCGCTCAGGGCGAGCTGGTCGGGATCCGTGACATCGGCCTTGATCGCCACTGCCGTGCCGCCGAGCTCGCGTACGGACGCGGCGCTGTCGGTGAGTTCGTCGTGCGAGCGTGCGACCAGCGCGACGCGGACCCCGGCCTTGGCGAGTTCCTGTGCGATCGCCCGCCCGATCCCGCGTCCGGCGCCGGTCACCAGCGCGGCGCGGTCATTGAGTGAAGTCGTCATGACGGGTTAGCTGCCGCACCGTACGTCCGTCTTACCTTCTGTCCGTCGAGACGCGGGCAGGTCAGAGGCGATCCCCGGACGCCGTGGACGTACGCGGACGGAGGCCACGGCGCTCATGCCGCGCCTCCGTCCGCGCCAGGCCAGGGCCGCTAGGGCGTGTGCTCTCGCAGGTAACGGATCAGGCCGGTCACGTCTTCGGGGACGAGCCGGCCGATGGCGCCGCTGGAGTACACACTGACGACGACCTTGCCGTCGGCATCAAGGACGAAGCCCGTCGACTGCAGGTACTTCGGGTCCTCGTTGACGAACGCACCGGTCGCCTCGCTGATCTCGTCGGCGTCGGCGCTGTGCCCGAGCGGGAACGCCAGGCCATGCTTGTCAGCCAGGGCCTGTGTGGTGGCTTCGTCGTCGACCGACAGCGCGACGACCTTGGCGTCGAGTTCGGCGAGCTTGTCCTGGGAGCGCTGGAAGGCCCGGAGCTGCGCGTTGCAGTACGGGCACCAGTGTCCGCGGTAGAACAGGACGACACCGAAGTGGCCCTGGAGAGCGTCAGGCAGCGCGAGTGAGCCGCCGCCGAGACGCGGGACGGTCAAAGAAGGGAAGCGGTCCCCCGGGTGCAGAAGTGGCATGGGTCTCCTTTCGAGAGTGGTGTGATCATGTTTCGGTGACGGCCGCGACGCGCCCTGCGCGCCGCGGACACCGCCGGCTGTTCAGCCGGCGGCGATGCCCTCTCCGCCGACGGCGCCGGGCACGGTCACCGAGCCGATCCGGGTGAGGGAACCGTCGGCGTTCGCGCGGAACTCGTCGACGACGCCCTTCTGGCCGGTCTGGACGTACACATCGCGTCCGTCGGAGGAGGCGGCGGCGTCGACCGTGCCGGCGTCGGTGGCCGTCCGGCCCCGGTCCGTCAGTGAGCCGCTGCCGTCGAGCCGGTAGCCGGACAGGGTGCCGCTTCCCGTGTTGGAGGCGTACACGAAGTCGCCGTTACGGACCACCCAGCAGGTCCCCGCCTGACCCGTGGCCGCCTCATCGATCGGGTTGAGCTTACCGTCGCGGGCGATGCCGAACGTCGCGACACTGTTCGTGCCCGCCTGGGTGACCACGAGATGCCCGCGCGCGTCGAAGGTGAACCCGAAGGGCGATGAGCCCGTCTTGGTGTACACGACGGGCTTGGCCGCCGGGCCGAGCGCGCCGACGCGGAACACGTCGATGCCGTTGCCGCGGGCGGTGACCACCAGCTTCGACCCGTCTGGAGTGAAGGCGACCTCGGCGGGGATGCCACCATCCTCGGTCGCACCGAGGGCGCGCTTCCAGGCGGGAACCCGCACCAGGCGGTTCCCGACCCGCGAGAAGCCCTGGATCGACCCCCCGCCCAGACCGTTCAGGACGTACACCGTGCCACCACGGACCGTGATGCTGTTGGGGAAGTCTCCGCCGGTGGAAATGACCTGCGTACGTTCGAGGCGGTCCCCGCGTACCGCGAACACCGTGATGGTGTCACTGCCCGCGTTGACCGCGTACAACAGGCCGGCCCTCCGATCGAAGGCCAGCGAACCCTGCGAGGTCAGGTGATCGACGACCGAGCCGGCGACCACGCCGCCGAGTCCGCCGGTCGGGTAGACCCCGCTCTGGGTGAGGGTGCCGTCGGCGGCTCTGTGGTAGGCGACGATGGCGTTGCCGCTCGGGTCGTCCGTCTGGACGAAAACCGGCGCGCTCTGGTGAGCGGTCGCAGCGGAGGCCGGTACGGCGGCGAACGCCGCCACGGCCGCTGCGGCCAGACCTGCACCGGCGACACGAGCGATGGTCTTCATGATGATGTGTCTCTCCTGTGAGTCAAGTAACGGTTGTGGCGAATGTCGAACGGCGTGTTAGCGCCCGGCACATCGGCCGGGCTTACCGCCGATCCGCGGAATTCGCCCTCGCGTTCGCATTCCGTAACCTCTCGCCGGTCTCCGGTGCGGCGCGAGCGGGGAGCCGTCATAGGCTCGGCATATGTCGCACGCAGAGCCCATCGAGACCGCGGAGCGCGATCCCGCGCGCCGACGTGACGCGTCCGGCGAGACCCGCGACTGGGTGGACGAGCTGAGCGGCTCTGGGCCGGTCCGCGAACAGGCGGTCGCCGACCTGCACGCCTTGCTCCTGCGGGCTGCCCGCCGTGAGGTGTCCCGACGTCGGGCGACCCTCGGCATCGACGGGCCCGAGCTGGAGGATCTGGCCTATCAGGCCGTGACGGACGCGCTGATCGCGATCATCGCGAAGATTCGCCGTTTCCGCGGGGAGAGCCGGTTCACGACCTGGGCCTACAAGTTCGTCGTGCTCGAGGTGTCCAGCAAGATCGGGCGCCATTTCTGGCGCCGGCATGCCTGGCCACTCGACAGGGAGGACTGGGACCGGCTTCCCGACCGGTTCGGTCTGCGGCCGGAGGAGCAGGCCGAGTGGGGGGATCTGGTCTCGGCCCTGCGCCGGGCGGTGGACGAAGAACTGACCGAGCACCAGCGCACGATCTTCTCCGCCCTCATACTGGGCGGCGTCCCGGCGGACGCGCTGGCCGTCAAGCTGGGGACCACGCGCAACGCCATCTACAAGACGCTCTTCGACGCCCGGCGTAAGCTCCGCGCGAGCCTGGTCGCCAATGGGTATCTGATGCGCGACGAGATGGAGCGATCATGAGCGGTTGGTCATCTCTGGAGCGGTTCCTGCGAACAGACCCGCTCGACGCGGGCTGCGCCGAAACCTTCGATCTGCTCGAACTCTACGTGGAAGAACGGCTCGCAGGCGGAAACCCCGAAGACCGGTTCCCCGGCGTCACCGCTCACCTGCGGATCTGCGACCCCTGCCTGGACGACTATGAGGGCCTGCTCGCCGCCGCCGGAACCTGACCGAGCTGAGGCGCGCGGATCAGTCGCCGGGACCCCCGGGTGTCGCCGCGAAGGTCTCCAGGTGGGCGACCGCGGCCCGTAGCGAGTCGCGCAGTGGTTCGGCGCGGCGCAATGTCTGGGCCAACAGCAGGCCGCCCCGCAGGGCGGCGAGCAGCGCGTTGGCGAGGCAGCAGGACGGCGGCGGCAGCATCATCAACGCGAGCTCCACCTACGGCCAGATGGGCTTCCCCGACTCCACCCTCTACGTCGGCAGCAAGCACGCGATCATGCA
>DASQPY010000094.1:0-3817 GCA_035643735.1 Actinoallomurus sp.
GGACAGGCCGTCGAACACGTAGGTGTACTGCTCCTCGCGTGGGAGCGTGCTGATCAGGTCGGTCAGGATCGGCGTGCCGTGCCCGCCGGCGCTCCCGGTCCTCAGCGTCGCGAGCGCGGGGCTGAACTGGTAGTCGTTCAGGTCACCGAGCACGACCACGCCGGCCTTCCCGTCCACCTTCTGGATCCGCTGGACGAAGTCGTGGACCTCCTTGGCCTGCCCGGCGCGCTGCACCGCCGACGACTGGGCGGGGTACTGGAAGCGGCCGTCCGCGTTCTGGTCACCGAGCTTGGAGGCGAAGTGGTTCGCGATGACGAACACCGGCTTGTCCCGGAACCGGAACTCGCCCGCGAGCGGCTTGCGGCTGGAGTTCCACGCCGTGCCGGCCGGGTCGATCCGTCCCGGGGACAGGGTGAGAGCGGGCTTGCCCTTGACCTTCTCCACCGACGTCGGAGTGGTCGAACGGTTCACCGACGACGACCCGCGGTCCACGAAGGACACACGTGCCGGGTTGAACAGGAAGACCACCCGGATGTTGCCACCGGGCTGGCCGCCGTCCTGGTCGTTGACCGGGTCGATCTCGCGCCAGTCGTACTTCGGCCCGCCCGCCGCGACGATCGCCGCGGTCAGCTTGGTCAGCGTCTGGTCGGCCGCGACGACGCCGTCGTCGGTGGCGCCGGTGTTGTCCTGCACCTCCTCGACCGCGACGATGTCGGGCTTGGCCAGGTTCGTGACCACACCCTGCGCGAGCTTCGTGTACTTGACGGCGGGGTCGCCGGGCGCGAGGTTCTCGACGTTGTACGTCGCCACCGCGAGCTGCTTGCGGTCCTGCGGTGTGGCCACGACGGGCGGCAGGTTCTTGTGCTGGACGGTGCCGACCTGGGTCGCGGCGATCGTGTAGCCGCCGTACAGCGAGTAGTCCACCGGCCCGGCGGTCGCGCCCTGGAAGACGTCGCCGACCGAGACGCCCGGGTTGGCACCGTCCACGGGGACGACCTCGACGCGGCCGGACGGCACGGCGTTCTCGGCGAGAAGCTCGGTGCCGCCGCGGTAGGACGGCGCCTGCGCCAGCTTGGTCGTGACGTACTGCTCGCCGTAGCTGTTCGACGGGCCGACCGCCCTGGCGTCGTCGACCTCCACGCGCATGCCCTCGCGGGACTCCCAGAAGTCCAGCGCCGAGCGGGCCGGGGTGACCGGCGTCGACTCGATGTTGGCGCCACCGAGGTCGGGAGCGTACGCGGCCGGAACCGTGGAGGGCGTGATGACCTCAACGGTCGGCAGCGCGTTGCCGTGGGACAGGACGCTGACGGACGGGCCGCTGATCTCCGTCACCGACAGGTTCGAGGTGTTCGCGACCGTGTCGCCGCTCGCGAGCGGGTAGTAGTCCTTGACGGTGCCCGACACGAGGACCGAGTCGCCGACCGCGACGCCCGGCGAGGTGGAGTAGACGAAGATGCCCTCGCTCGTAGCCGGGTCGGTGTCCGGCGCCGGGTCCTGGATCCAGTAGCCCTTGCTGCTGCCGGCCGTACGGATGCCGGTGACGATGCCGGGCACGTTGGTGACATGCTCGTTGTTGTGCGGCGAGAGCCAGCCGGCGCCCTGGATGTCGTGGACGCGGAGCGGGCCGGGCTCACCGCCGCCGCCACCGCCGTCTCCACCACCCGCGTTAACGGCGCCGGGCGTCGGGTCCCCGGCGGTGAAGTCGGCGGAGTTGTCGTCGCTGTCCGCCTTGTCACTGCGCTGTACGGACGCCGTGTTGGACGCGCCCGCGGCCGGCGCGGTCTCGCGGAGCGCCGCGGTGCCATAACCGACCAGGTCGATCGAGGCGCTCTGGCACGCCGCCGGGTCCGCGCAGGTCAGCGCGGCGGTGCCGTGGACCAGGGCGATCGTTCCGGCGGTGGCGGACATGGCGATGTTCCCGCTCGCCTGCGTCGCCGGCAGCGCCTGGACGCCGCCCGCGCCCTTCGCCTCACCGACCAGGTAGAAGCCGCCGGGCGCGAGCGAGCCGCTCAGCGGGGTGACCTGCCAGGTGCCCGTCGCGCCACCGGAGTGGTACTGCACCGACCAGCCGTCCAGGCCGACCGCCGCGTCGCTCCGGTTGGTGAGCTCGACGAAGTCGTTGGTGTAGGTGGCGCCCGAGTTCCCCCCGCCGCCGTACACCTCATTGACCACCACGGACGTCGCCGGTGCGGCGGACGCCGCCGTGTCGCCCCCGGCGACCAGCGTGGCGAGCGCGAGGCCGCAGACGGCGACACCCGCGGTCGCCCTCGTAAGCCCGAACAGAACATGGACGCGCAAGAGATCCTCCGATGACCGTTATGTGTCGGCCACCATGATGGAGGGCGATAACACCGTTGAAAACGGCGCCCGAGCGTATTTCTGGCGAACGGTTCGCCCTGGTCCGGACGGTGCGGTAACGAATTTCGGGGCGCCGTTTCGCCGAATGGGAACGCAACGTGATCGGGCGGATACGCAGGCGTTGGAAAATGGGGGATCATCCCAACCGGAGACGGCCGAACTCGGCGAGTTCTGCCAGCGTGGGGGATGGCCGCTTCGGCTATGGGACGGCCGCGCGGCGACCCGGCCGCGCGACGGGGAATTCGACGTCGTGGCCGAAAACGGCCGGTGCTCGCCGGCCGTACCGCAACCGGCTCGTGACGTAACATGGCCGACGGATTCGCGCGAGAAAAGTGTTATCGCGTGACCCGAGGACGCGTCTCCTGATTGTGAGAGAGTCCAGTGCCGTGGCGGCGACCGGCCACCGCCGGCGGCCGGCTCGATGAGTTCATGCGCGGCGCCGCCGCGCGCCCAGGGCCTGCGGTCGCACTGACCGGAGGATCGCGTCGCTGGGCGTGCTGCCGACCACGCCGGCCGAGTTCCCCAGGACGCAGGGCCACCTGCCCGCAGGTGACCCATGACGACGCCACCAGCGTGTTCACCTGCTCCGCACTCTGCGACCACCGCACCACCTTCGGCCGCAACCCGCCGTAGGGCTCTTCAGCGTCCCTGTCTACCCCTGTGTCCGCTTTAGGACGTCTTGCGAGTCTTTAACTGTTTCGGATTGACCGGTTTCCCAACCAAGGGTCACGATGCCTGCGCTGACAACGTTGTCATTACCCCGTACCCCGGAAAGGGAGAGCATGAGACGATCGGCGGCGCGCCTGGCGTCGGCCGTGGCACTGGCCACGGTGGTCCTGGGCAGTGGCTTGCCCGCCCTGGCGCAGGGGCCGAGACCCCTGCCCAGTCCCGGAACCCAGCTCGGCGACACCCGTACGAACACGGCCACCTGCGTCAAGGGGCCCGACGGGCGTCTGACCGACTGCCCGAAGCCCCTCGCGGCCAAGGCGCTGCCGAAGGCCGCCAAGGACACCGCGGCGCTCTCGACCGTGAGCGACCCGGCCTCACTGGTCGACACGCGCACCTGGACCACCGGTGGCGGCAACACCTTCCCCGGTGCCGACGTGCCGTACGGCATGGTGCAGTGGAGCCCGGACACCATGCCGCACCGGAACGCGGGCGGCGGCTACAACTACGGCGACGAGGAACTCACCGGGTACAGCCTGACGCACGTCAGCGGACCCGGCTGCGGTGCGGCCGAGGACGTGCCGATCCTTCCGATCACCGGCGACCTGCCGAGCGGTGACCCGAACAAGGCCACCACCGCGTTCACCAACGCCGGCGAGGTCGCCCAGGCGGGCTACTACTCGGCGCAGAGCAACATGCCCGACACGATCACCTCGCAGTTCACCGAGACTCCGCACAGCGCGATGGGACGCTTCACCTTCCCGTCGACCTCGCAGGCGGGCTTCCTCGTGAA
>DASQPY010000095.1:0-5375 GCA_035643735.1 Actinoallomurus sp.
CTCGCGGACACGGCGGCCAAGGACGGCTGGGACGTCTGCCTCCAGCTCCGCGGCCACATCAAGGGCTCCGGCGCGGTGTACGTGAGCACCACACTGACCTCCCGGAGCGGCGGCATGCAGAGCTTCGACAACGGCCCCAAGACCCGCTACGGCGCCAAGACCACCCGTACGGAGGACCAGGTCACGGTCAACGCCGGCCGGTGCAAGGGCTCAGGCGCCGGGATCCAGACCTCCTGGCAGACCCAGGACCAGCTCGCCGCCGGCTGATCCCCTCGGGAAACGCCGGCCCCGGCCTGCTCCCCCGCTCACCGTCGCTCCACCGCCGCCGTCGTGCTGTTCCGCGCAGGGGCACCGACGACTTTCGGGCGTGGGCGGTGTCTGTACCAATGTGAGATCCCGCGGTGGAGGCGACGCGATGCCGGGCAAGGACATGCTGGACCGGGCGCGGGCCGGCGACGGGCAGGCGTTCCGTGAGCTCACCGAGCCGTACCGGCGCGAGCTCCAGGTGCACTGCTACCGCATCCTGGGCTCGATCCAGGACGCCGAGGACCTGCTTCAGGAGACCCTCCTGGCCGCCTGGCGCGGGCTCGGCGGGTTCGAGGGGCGCTCGTCGCTGCGCACCTGGTTGTACCGGATCGCCACCAACCGCTGCCTGAACGCGCTGCGCGACGGCGCCCGCCGGTCCGGCGAACGACCGGCGATCTCTCCGGAGGTCCCCTTGCCCGAACCCACCCGCCGCGGCGACCCGAGCTGGCTGGAGCCCTGTCCGGACGCCCTGACCGAGGACCTGCCGGACGCGTCGCCTGGGCCGGAGGCGCGCTATGAGGCCCGGGAGTCGGTCTCCCTGGCGTTCCTCGCCGCCCTGCAGCACCTGCCGCCGCGCCAGCGTGCGGTGCTGGTCCTGCGGGACGTGCTCGGCTTCCGCGCGGCCGAGGTCGCCGGCATGCTGGAGGCCAGCGAGGATTCCGTCGCGAGCGCGCTGTACCGGGCCCGCGCCACCCTCGCGACCCGCATGCCCGCGGACGGCCGCGACCACGCGCCGCTGCCGGACACGGCGCGGGAGCGGAGGATCGTCGAGGACTTCACCGTGGCCTTCGAGAGCGGCGACGTCGACGCGATCCTCGCCCTGCTCACCGACGACGTTTGGCTCACCATGCCGCCACTGCCGCTGGAGTACCAGGGACTCGCGGCCACGGGCCAGTTCCTGTCGACGATCGCGCTGCGGGACGGGCGCCGGTACCGGCTGGTGCCCACGCGGGCCAACGGGCAGCCCGCGTTCGGCGCGTACGTGCTCGACCCGGGGACCCCGATCGCGCACGCCCACGGACTGATCGTGCTCACCCTGTCCGGCGAGCGGATCTGCGCGCTGACGCGGTTCCTCGACAACGGGCTGCTCCCGAGGTTCGGGCTGCCGCGTGCGTTGCGGCCCGCACGCTGACCGGCGCCCGCCGGCGGGGAAGCCGGCAGGCGCCCGTATCCTCAGATCAGCCAGACGGCGGTGTCGGAGGGCAGCAGGCCACCGTCGACCGGGCCGCTGGCCAGGCAGATCTGATGGTGCTCCGGCAGGCGTACCGGCTCCTGCCCCAGGTTGACCACGCACGTCAGGCCCGACTCGCGGACGAAGGCGAGCACCTCGTCGCCGAGCGGCACCCAGGTGATCGTGCCGTCGCCGAGCCGGTCGCGGCGGATCCGCAGGGCCGTGCGGTACAGGTTGAGCATCGAGGTGGCGTCCGGTTCCTGTGCCTCGACCGTGAGCTCCCCCCAGTCCGCCGGCTGCGGCAGCCAGGGTCCGCCGCCGTACCCGTAGGGCGGCGCGTCGCCGGACCACGGCACCGGCACCCGGCAGCCGTCGCGGCCCCGGTCGGTGTGGCCCGACCTGGCCCAGATCGGGTCCTGCAGCAACGCGTTCGGGATGTCCTCGACCTCGGGCAGGCCGAGCTCCTCACCCTGGTAGACGTACACGCCGCCGGGCAGCGCCATTGACAGCAGGGCCGCCGCCCGCGCCCGCCGGATGCCGAGCTCGCGGTCCGAGTGCATCCCGTGCTTGCGGTCATCGTGGGCGAAGGAGGTGTCCGGTCGCCCGTACCTCGTGACGGGCCGGGTGACGTCGTGGTTGGACAGCACCCACGTGGGCGGGGCGCCGATCGGCACGTGGGTGGCGAGCGTGTCGTCGATCACCCGGCGCAGCGCGGACGCCTCCCAGGGGCAGGCCAGGAAGTCGAAGTTGAACGCCGTGTGGAGCTCGTCCGGCCGCAGGTACCGTGCGAACCTCTCCTGGTCGGGCAGCCAGACCTCGCCGATCAGAAACCGGCCGGGGTAGGCATCGGAGACCTGGCGCCACTCGCGGTAGACCTCGTGGACGCCGTCGCGGTCGGTGTACGGGTCGAGCCCGTCCGGCTCGGCGTCCGGGTCCTTGATGAGTACGGCCGCCGAGTCGATCCGGATGCCGTCCACGCCGCGCTCGAACCAGAACCGCAGGACATCGAGGAACTCCTCCCGTACGGCGTCGCTGTTCCAGTTGAAGTCGGGCTGCTCGGGGGCGAACAGGTGGAGATACCACTCACCGTCCGGGACCTGCGTCCAGGCGGGGCCGCCGAAGATGGACTGCCAGTCGTTCGGCGGCCCGCCGTCTCTGCCGGGCCGGAACCAGAACCGCTCCCGGGCCTCCGAGCCGGGACCGGCCGCCAGCGCCTCCTGGAACCACGCGCTCTGGTCCGAGGAGTGGTTCGGCACGACGTCGATGATGATCTTTATGTTGAGCTCGTGGGCCTCCTGGATCAGCTTCTCCGCCTCGGCGAGCGTGCCGAAGATGGGTTCGATGTTCCGGTAGTCCGCGACGTCGTAACCGCCGTCCGACATCGGCGAGGGGTACCAGGGGGTGAGCCAGATGGCGTCGATCCCGAGAGCCGACAGATAGGCCAGACGACTGCGCAGTCCGGCCAGGTCGCCGAGACCGTCACCGTTACCGTCGGCGAAGCTCCGCAGATAGACCTGGTAGATCGCGGCTCCCCGCCACCACGTTTCAGGCATGCTGGACTACTCCTTTGAGACGAAGTGTTCGTGGTTCGATCCGCAGCTCACCGAGGGACGCGCTCGGGCCCGCTAGGGCGGATCAGCCCTTGAGGCCACCGGCGGTGAGGCCGGCCATGATGTTGCGCTGGAAGATGAAGAAGATCGCTATTGCCGGAAGGCTCGCGATCACCAGCGCGGCTATGAGTACGTTCTGCGGCATCTCCTGGGAGAGCTGGGAGATCGCCACACTCACCGGCATCTTGTTGGTGTCGGGCATCACCAGCAGCGGCCAGACGAAGTCCTTCCACACGTTGACCACCGCGAAGATCGACACGACACCGAGGATCGGCCGGGAGACCGGCAGGATGATCGACCACAGCATGCGTGGCGCCGAGGCCCCGTCGATGGCCGCAGCTTCGAGCAGCTCCGACGGGATGGAGTCGAAGAAGCGTTTGAGCAGGAAGATGTTGAACCCGTTGGCGGCGGCCGGCAGCCAGATCGCCCAGGGCGTGTTGAGCAGGTTGAGGTGCAGGATCGGGATGTCCCGCACGGTGAGGTAGGCGGGGAGCAGCAGGACGGTCGGCGGGATCATGAGGGTGAGCAGCATGCCGCCGAGGACGAGCTTGCCGAACATCGGCCGCAGCTTGGACAGCGCGAAGGCGGCCGAGACGTCGACCGCGAGCTGGAGGAGCCAGGCTCCCAGGGCGTAGATGAACGTGTTGAGCATGTAGCGGCCCAGGTCCATCTGACTCCAGGCCTTCTTGTACACCTCCGGATGCGGGTCCTTGGGGAAGACGGTGGGCGGCAGCCGTACGAGCTCACTGGAGGACTTCATCGCCCCGGTGACCATCCAGTACAGCGGGAAGACGAAGACCAGCGTGAACACCAGGACGGTGAGGGTCAGCACGGTCCAGTAGATGATCCTGCCGTGCCGCGTCCGCAGGCTGTGCGGCGAGACCAGCGTGCGCTGCGCCGGCTCCCTACGCCGTGATCTCCTGACCCGTCGCGTGGGTGCGGGAGCGGGCGCCGTACGGACCGGGCGGTCCAGGACGTTCGACATCGAAGCTCCTAACCTCAGACCCGGGCGGCCCGGCCGTCGCGGTCGTCACGGGAGAGCCGCAGGTAGACGGCGGAGAAGATGACGAGAACGAGCATCAGCATGAGGCCGAGCACCCCACCACTGCCGAAGTTGTTGAAGTTGAAGGCGTACTGGTACATGAGGTACACGACGGTCACCGTCGCGTTGTCCGGACCGCCCCCGGTGAGCAGGAACGGTTCTATGAAGACCTGCATCGTCGCGATGATCTGCAGGAGGAGCATGACCAGCAGGATCAGCTTGGTCTGCGGGATCGTGATGTGCCAGATCCGCCGGAGTAGCCCGGCCCCGTCCAGCTCCGCCGCCTCGTACAGCTCGGCCGGCACGGTCTGCAGCGCGGCCAGGTAGATGAGGGTTGCGCTGCCCATGTTCGTCCAGGTCGCGACGATGACCAGCGAGATCAGCGCGGTCTTGCCGGAGTCCAGCCAGGCAAGGGTCGGCAGGTGCGCGAACCTCAGGATCTCGTTGAACAGGCCCGGCCCGGGGTTGTAGAACCACTTGAAGAGCAGCACTGACACCGCGGGCGGCAGCATCACCGGCAGGTAGACCACGAACCTCAGGTAGCCGCGTGCGTGGCGTAGCTCGTTCAGCAGCAGCGCCGTCACGAAGGGCACGGCGTAGCCGCAGAGCAGCGCCAGCAGCGTGAAGATCGCGGTGTTCTTCCACGCGGCGCTGAACGACGGGTCCTCGATGACGCGGTGGAAGTTCTTCAGGCCCACCCACTTCGTGTCGCCCACGAAGTTGGTATTCTGGAAGCTGAGGATGACCTCGCGGACGATCGGATACCAGGAGAAGACCGCGAAGCACACGAGGGCGGCGCACAGGAACCCGTACGCGGTCAGGTTGCGCTGCACGCCGCGTCCGCGGCGGGGGCGTGGTCCCCACCGCGTCCTTCTCGAGAGCGAGATGTCCATGTGTCTCCGTCCGCCTCCGTTCTCACACCTTGGCCCCCGTACCGGGGTTCAGCCTGGAGCGGCGGGGGCCGGTGCGCACGGTGACCGGCCCCCGCCGCGGCATTACTCGGCGTTCGCGAGGATGCCGTTGACCTTGGTCTCGGCCTTGGAGAGCAGACTGTTGACATCGGCGTTCCGGTTGGTGAGCACCGAGGAGACCACACCGTCCATGACCGCGTAGATCTGCTGGGCCTGCGGCGGCTCGAGGCGGTACTTCACCTTGGGGTCACCGTCGGCGAAGGCCTTGTAGTTGTCCACCGGCAGGTTGGAGTTCTGCTTGCGGATCCCGAGTTCCTCGGCGGCCGGGGCGCCGG
>DASQPY010000096.1:0-3904 GCA_035643735.1 Actinoallomurus sp.
CCTCTGGCCCTAGCGCCAGCGAGGCTACGCGGAGGTGGAGCGCGCCGCGCGGTCCCAATCGAGACCTGGTCAAGAGCGGAACCGTGTTTCTGGGGGCGGCCGCCGCGGGCGCGATATCCAGTTGGTTGATCGAACGTAGCCGTCGCTCGCGCTGAGGAACGACGGTGCTTTGAGGCCGCGTCTACCTGTGGATTCATCGCTGGTGTCGCTGCCGACTGCCAGGGGTATACGTTCGGTAACAGGTTGTCCACTGAAGGTACTGTCACGCAGACACCAGGGAGTCGCCATGACGGTTGGTGGTGTGATCACCGCGATCATCTTCGGCGCCATCATCGGGGTGCTGGCGCGCCTCCTGGTGCCGGGCAGGCAGCACATGCCGATCTGGCTGACCATCCTGGTCGGTATCGTGGCCGCTCTCATCGGCACCTGGATCGCACGGGCACTGGAACTCAAGACGCACGGTTTCAACTTCTGGGAAACGATCTTCCAGATCGTGCTTGCCATAATCGGCGTGCTCATCGTGACGGCGCTATGGCCCAGAAAGACGAGTCGCTAGCCGGTCGACGGCACCGCATCCGGACGGCGGACACCGGCCGACCGTGAGGGGTACCTGGCGGTGGGGGATGCGCGACTGTGCGGGGTACGTGGCGGTGAGGGTTAAGTGGCGGTGAGGGGCGCGTGGCGGTGAGGGGCATGTGGCCGTGAGGGGCGCGTGGCCGTGAGGAGCGCGTGGCCGTGAGGAGCGCGCTACCGTACGGCATTGCACGGCGCTGCACTGGCGTCAACGACGTCCCCGTCGGCTCGACTGCACTCGCTGATGACGTTCGACCGCCCTCGGCGCGGCGGAGCTTCTGGCCGCCACGCCGCTAGCTCGCCCCCGAAGTCCCGCGCGCGCCCTAAGCCACCCCGGGCGGCCGCAGGATCGGGCGCAGGTGGTCCAGGACGGCGGGGTCCTCGATCGTGGACGGCACGGTCACGTCGTCGCCGTCCGCGAGGCCGCGCATCGTGCCGCGCAGGATCTTGCCCGACCTCGTCTTCGGCAGCGCCGGCACCACCGAGACCTCCTTGAACGCGGCGACCGGGCCGATCTGCTCGCGGACCGCGCGGACCAGTTCTCCGCGCAGCCGAGGCTCGTCCACGTCCGTTCCGCTCTTCAGCACCACGAACCCGCGCGGCACCTGTCCCTTCATCTCGTCGCGCACTCCCACGACGGCGGCCTCGGCCACCGACGGATGGGCGCAGAGGACCTCCTCCATCACCCCTGTCGACAGCCGGTGCCCGGCCACGTTGATGACGTCGTCCGTACGGCCCAGCACCCGGATGTATCCGTCCTCGTCGATCGTGCCGCCGTCGCCGCTCAGGTAGTGCCCCCGGTAACGGGACAGGTACGACTCGACGTACCGCTCATCGTCCCTCCACAGCGTGAGCAGCGTGCCGGGCGGCAGCGGCAGCCGGATCGCGATGTCGCCCTCGACACCTGGCGCGGCCACCGCGCCCTCGGGCAGCATCACGCGTACGTCGTAGCCCGGGACCGCGACGCTCGGCGAGCCCGGCTTGATCCTCATCGGCTCCAGGCCCCGCAGGTTCGCCACGATGGGCCAGCCGGTCTCGGTCTGCCACCAGTGGTCGATCACCGGGCGGCCGAGGACCTGGGTCGCCCATTCGTATGTGCCCGGGTCCAGGCGCTCGCCGGCCAGGAACAGCGTGCGCAGCGCCGACAGGTCATGCGCCTTGATCAGCCTTCCCTCCGGGTCCTCCTTCTTGATCGCCCGGATCGCTGTGGGCGCGGTGAACATGGCGTTCACCCGGTGTTCGGCGGCGACCCGCCAGAACGCCCCGGCGTCCGGCGTGCCGACCGGCTTGCCTTCGTACAGGACGGTCGTGCACCCGGCGAGCAGCGGCGCGTACACGGTGTAGGAGTGGCCGACCACCCACCCGACGTCCGACGCCGCCCAGAACACGTCGCCGGCCGAGACGCCGTAGACGTTCGTCATCGACCAGCGCAGGGCGACCGCGTGCCCGCCGTTGTCGCGGACCACGCCCTTGGGCCGCCCGGTCGTGCCCGACGTGTAGAGGATGTACAGCGGGTCGGTGGCCGCCACCGGCACGCACTCGGCCGGCCGCGCCTCCGCCATGGCCCGGTCCCAGTCGACGTCGCGGCCGCTCACCAGCGTGGCGTGCGCCTGGGGGCGCTGCACGATCACGCAGTCGCCCACCTTGTGCGTGGCGCGTTCGAGCGCCTCGTCGAGCAGCGGTTTGTACTCGATGACCCGGCTGCCCTCGATGCCGCACGAGGCGGAGACGACCACCTTGGGCTGCGCGTCGTCGATGCGGACGGCCAGCTCACGCGGTGCGAAGCCGCCGAACACCACCGAGTGCACGGCCCCGATGCGCGCGCAGGCGAGCATCGCCACCACCGCCTGCGGGATCATCGGCAGGTACAGGACCACGCGGTCGCCGCGTTCGACGCCCAGCCCGCGCAGCACCCCGGCGAAGCGTGCCGTCTCGTCGCGCAGCTCCCGGTAGGTGAAGCTCTGCTGCGTCCCGGTCACCGGGCTGTCGTAGATCAGCGCGAGCTGGTCGGCCCGGCCCTGCTCGACGTGCCGGTCGAGGGCGTTCTCGCAGGTGTTGAGCTCACCCCCGGTGAACCAGCGGTAGAAGGGCGCGGCGCCGTCGTCGAGGACCCGCTCGGGCGGAGTACGCCAGCGGATGTCACGGGCGGCCTCCGCCCAGAACCGTGCCGGATCACCGAGACTGCGTTCGTACGCGGCCGCGTAGGGGCCCATGTGCACCTCCGCCAGAGGGGAGTTCCACTATGGCGAGCGCGGGCGCCCCTACGTCAAGACGTCTCGAGCGCTTCGATGCGGTCGCTCCGCGCCGGGTGCCGTCGGCCGTGCACGACCGCGACCCCCGCGGCGAGCCACGCGCCGATGGCGACGACCAGGAAGCACAGCACGTAGGCGTGCAGCGTCGGCACGCCGGGCAGCCCCTGGATCGTCTCGCCGGTGAGCACGGCGGCGATGACCGCACCGGACACGCTGCCGCCCGCGGTGCGGACGAGGGAGTTGACGCCGCTGGCGATGCCGCTCTGGTCCATCGGCACGTGCTGCACGGCCAGCGTGCCGAGTGCGGCGTACGCGATGCCGAAGCCGATGCCCTGGACGGCGCTGAAGCCCAGCATGTCGTACACGTGCGAGTGCGAGAGCGCGAGCCACAGGTAGCTGAGCCCGGCGAACACCGAGCCGATGGCCATGGAGTACGCGGCGCCGACGCGCGCGGCGATGCGCCCGGCCAGCGCGGAGAACACCAGCATCGTGACCGTGCTGGGCAGCATGTACAGGCCGACGTCCAGGACGTTCCCGCCGAGGCCGTACCCGACCGACTTCGGCGTCTGCACGAACGTGGAGATCAGCGTGAACGCGGCGTACATCGAGAAGCCCAGCAGCAGCGAGGCGAAGTTCGCCGACAGTGACTGGCGGCCGACGAGCAGGCCCAGTCGTACGAGCGGCTGGGCGACCCGGAGCTCGACGAGGACCCAGGCGACGGTGAGCACGACCGTGGCGGCGAACAGCGCGAGCACGCCGCCCGACGCCCAGCCCCAGGCATTGCCCTCGCTGATCGCCAGCAGCAGGCACACCAGCAGTCCGGCAAGAAGCGTCGCACCGGCGTAGTCGGGACGGCCGCCCGTGCGGCCGCCGACGTCGCGGGCGGACACCGCCACCATCACCAGGCCCGCTGCGGCGAGCGCCGCGGCGATCCAGAACTCGGGCCGGTAGCTGGTGGTCTGGTCGGCGATCAGACCCGTCACGATCATGCCCATGCTGCCGCCGACGCCCATCGTGGCGCTGACGATGCCGATCCCCGAGGTCACCTTCTCGCGCGGGAAGCTGTCGCGGATCATGCC
>DASQPY010000097.1:0-11986 GCA_035643735.1 Actinoallomurus sp.
GAGCTGCTCGAGCGCGCGGCCCGGCCCCACGACGGGCGGCTGCGCGCGGTGCAGCAGGCGATGCGGGCCGGCGCCACGGTCGAGGAGGTGCACGAGGCGACCGCGATCGACCCGTGGTTCCTCGCCCAGATTGCCGCGCTCGACGAGATCGCCGCGACCCTCACCGGCGAGCAGCTCGACCCCGAGGCGCTCCGGGAGGCCAAGCGGCACGGGTTCTCCGACGACCAGATCGCCGAGATCCGCGGCGTCTCCGGCGAGCTCATCCGCGGGCTGCGGTACGCGCTCGGCATCCGGCCCGTCTACCTGACCGTCGACACGTGCGCCGCCGAGTTCGCCGCCGAGACGCCGTACCTTTACTCCACGTACGACGAGGAGACCGAGGTTCCGCCCGGTGCCAGGCCGAAGGTCATCATCCTCGGCAGCGGGCCCAACCGGATCGGCCAGGGCATCGAGTTCGACTACAGCTGCGTGCACGCGTCGTTCACCCTGGCCGAGGCGGGCTACGAGACCGTCATGGTCAACTGCAACCCCGAGACGGTCTCGACCGACTACGACACCTCCGACCGGCTCTACTTCGAGCCGCTCACGCTGGAGGACGTCCTGGAGGTCGTGCACGCCGAGCAGGAGACCGGCGAGGTCGCCGGGGTGATCGTGCAGCTCGGCGGCCAGACGCCGCTCGGCCTCGCGCAGCGGCTCAAGGACGCCGGGGTGCCGGTCGTCGGCACCTCGCCCGAGAGCATCCACCTCGCCGAGGAGCGCGGCGCGTTCGGCCGCGTCCTCGAACGCGCCGGGCTGCCCGCGCCCAAGCACGGCACCGCCACCACGTTCGAGGAGGCCGCCGCGATCGCCGGTGAGATCGGCTACCCGGTGCTCGTACGCCCCTCCTACGTCCTCGGCGGCCGCGGCATGGAGATCGTCTACGACGAGGGCACGCTGCGGAACTACATCGACCGGGCCTCGGGCGGCGGCGGGCAGTGGAGTCCGGAACACCCGGTGCTGGTCGACCGGTTCCTCGACGACGCGATCGAGATCGACGTCGACGCCCTCTACGACGGCGCGGAGCTGTACCTGGGCGGCGTGATGGAGCACATCGAGGAGGCCGGCATCCACTCGGGCGACTCGGCCTGCGCGCTGCCGCCGATCACGCTCGGGCACGAGGACATCTCCCGTATCCGGTCCTCCACCGAGGCGCTGGCCAGGGAGATCGGCGTCCGCGGTCTGATCAACGTGCAGTACGCCCTCGCGGCGGGGGTGCTCTACGTCCTGGAGGCCAACCCGCGTGCCTCGCGTACGGTGCCGTTCGTGTCGAAGGCGACCGCGGTGCCGCTGGCCAAGGCCGCCGCGCGCGTGATGATGGGCACGCCGATCGCCCGGCTGCGCGAGGACGGCCTGCTGCCCGCGACCGGCGACGGGGGAGACCTGCCCCTCGACGCGCCCATCGCGGTCAAGGAGGCCGTGCTGCCCTTCGACCGGTTCCGCACCCCCGAGGGGCGCGGCGTCGATACGATCCTCGGCCCGGAGATGCGTTCGACGGGAGAGGTCATGGGGATCGACGCCGACTTCGGCACGGCGTACGCGAAGTCGCAGGCGGCGGCGTACGGCTCGCTGCCGACCAAGGGCCGGGCGTTCGTATCAGTGGCGAACCGGGACAAACGCGCGATGATCTTCCCGGTCAAGCGCCTGGCTGACCTAGGTTTTGAGATTCTCGCAACGGAGGGCACCGCCGAAGTCCTGCGACGCAACGGCGTACGTGCCAAGATCGTTCGCAAGCACAGCGCCGGGTCCGGACCGGATGGCGAGCCGACGATCGTCGGTCGCATCCTCGACGGCGAGGTCGACCTCATCGTCAACACCCCGTTCGGCAGCCCGGGGCAGTCCGGGCCGCGGCTCGACGGATACGAGATCCGCACGGCCGCGGTGCTTCGCGGCGTTCCGTGCCTCACCACGGTGCAGGCGCTGAGCGCGGCCGTCCAGGGCATTGAGGCGATCACGGCCGGCAACGTCGGCGTCCGGTCGCTGCAGGAGCACGCCGAGCACCTCAGGGGGAGTAGTTGAGCGGAGGAGGCGAGTGACCGACTCGTCGCCGGTGCAGGTGCCGGGAACCGTGCTCACGATGCGCCGCATCGGCACCTACCAGACGATGACCCTCGTCGCCCCGGGCGTGGCCGAGCGGTTCCGGCCGGGCCAGTTCGTGGCGGTCGCGGTCGGCGGCGAGCAGTCCAGCATGCTGCTGCGCCGGTGCTTCTCCGTCCGCGAGGTCAAGCCCGACTACGGCGGCACCGTCGAGATCGTCTTCGCGGTACGCGGCAAGGGCACCGAATGGCTGGCCGCGCTGCGCCCGCGCGACATCGTGGACATCGCCGGGCCGCTCGGGCGTCCGTTCCCGCTGCCACGCGACCCGGTGAACTGCGTGCTCCTGGGCGTGGCGCACGGCAGCGCGGCGCTGTTCCCGCTCGCCGCCGTGCTCGGCCAGCGCGACTGCCGGCTGCACTTCGTCCTCGGCGGTTCGAGCTCCGACGACGTCCTCGGAGCCCGCGGCGCGCGGCGTACCGGCGACTCCGTCGCGGTGGCGACCGGGGACGGCTCGCTCGGCTCCGCGGGCTCGGTCGACGACCTGCTGCCGGGCGTGATCGAGGACGCCCAGGCCGATGTGGTGTACGCCTGCGGGCCGCTGGAGACGCTGCGTGCGGTCACCCGGACCTGTAAGGGTTACGGCATCCCCGCGCAGGTCGCGGTGGAGGAGCCGATGGCCTGCGGTACGGGGGTGTGCATGGCCTGCGTGTTGCCGGTGATCGGCGACGACGGTGGCACGCACATGGTGCGCACCTGCGTCGAGGGCCCGGTGTTCCGCGGCGAGCGGGTGCGCTGGGACGATGTCGGGACCATCCCGTTCGACGCGCTCGGCGCACCGCGCGCCCTGCGGCTCGGAGAGCGCCCGTGAGTGAACGGAGCGAGCGAGTCAGTGCCCTGGTCGTGCCTCCGGCGAAGGAGGGCTCATGAGCGTTGATCTGCGGACCCGGCTCGGTACGGCGTCGCTGCCGAACCCCATCATGACCGCGGCCGGCTGCGGCGGCATCGGGCGGGAGCTCGGCCGCTTCTTCGAGGTGGCCAAGCTCGGCGCCTTCGTCACTCCGTCGATCACACCCGAGGCACGGGCCGGACGCCCGGCGCCACGGCTCGCCGAGACGCCGAGCGGCGTGCTCAACTCCACCGGGCTCCAGGGACCGGGGATCGACGCCTTCCTGGCCCGCGACCTGCCCTGGCTCGACGAGCAGCAGGCCCGCACGATCGTCTCCATCGCCGGGAACAGCATCGAGGAGTACGCCGAGGTCGCCGGCCGCCTCTCCACGGCGCCGGGGGTGACGGCGATCGAGATCAACACCGCCTGCCCGAATGTCGAGGACCGCGGCCTGATGTTCGCGGCCCACCCGACCGCCGCCGCGGAGGTCGTACGCGCCGTACGCGCCCACACCCGCCGTGGGGTCCCCGTGCTCGCCAAGCTGTCGGCGGACGTCACCGACGTGGTCGGCGTCGCGATGGCGTGCGCGGACGCGGGCGCCGACGCCCTGTCGATGATCAACACACTGCACGGCATGTCCGTGGACACCACGACGTTCCGCCCCCGGCTCGCCGGGATCACCGGAGGGCTCTCCGGACCGGCGATCCGCCCCGTGGCGGTCCGCTGCGTGTACCAGGTGCACGCGGCGCTGCCCGAGGTGCCGATCGTCGGGATCGGCGGCGTACGCACCGGGCTGGACGCTCTCGAGCTGGTCCTGGCGGGCGCGTCGGCCGTCGCGGTGGGCACGGCGAACATCCACGACCCGTCCGCGTGCGTACGGATCCTGCGCGAGCTGGACGCCGCGCTCCGCGAACGCGGCATCTCCCATCTCGCCGACGCCGTGGGGCTGGCGCACAAGCCCGCGGGCACGCTGATGCGACGCATCGACCCCAACGTCGGCGTGGGCGAGCCCACGGAACAGGAGACTCTGCAGTGAACCCCGCCCCCATCGCCGTCGCCTTGGACGCGCCGGACCTCGAGACCGCGGCCCGCTGGGCCACTCTGGTGACTCCGCACGTCAGCACGGTCAAAGTGGGGCTGGAGCTCTACCTGCGGTACGGACCGGACGTCGTCGCGAGCGTCCGCGGCGCCAGCGGCGTCCAGGTGTTCCTGGACCTGAAGCTGCACGACATCCCGGCGACGGTGGCCGGCGCGGCCCGCGCGGTCTCCCGCCTCAAGCCCGCGTACCTCACGGTCCACGCCGCCGGCGGCTCGGCCATGATCCGCGCGGCCGCCGAGGCGGCGCCGAACACCAAGATCGCCGCTGTGACGGTTCTCACGTCACTGGCGGAGGAGGACCTGACGAGCCTGGGCCTGGCGGGCCCGGCCCTGGACGCGGTACGCCGCCTGTCCGCCCTCGCCGTGGAGGCGGGCGCCCGCGCGCTCGTGTGCTCGCCGATGGAGGCCGCCGCGGTGCGTGCGGAGGTGGGCCCGGAAGTGACCTTGATCACCCCGGGCGTGCGCCCCCACGGAGCGGCCACCCAGGACCAGGCACGCGTGGCCACACCGGAACAGGCACTGGCGGCGGGCGCGGACCTGCTGGTGATCGGCCGCCCCATCACGGCCGCCCCGGACCCGGGCGCGGCGGCGGCGGGCATCGCCGCGGCCCTGCGCCGCACGGGCGGCGCCGCGTAGCGCTTTCGCGTCTGCATGGTTCCTGGTCGTGGTGTCGCCGTGGGGCACGAGGCAGGTCTGTGCGCCCTGGAGAGGGCCTTGGGAGGCGGGTCGCGTCTGCGGGTGCGTCCGCAGCACCCGCACCCAGAGCACCCAGAGCACCCAGAGCACCCGGAGCCGCTGGGCGCCGCCTGTGGCGTTGCCGGGAGCGGTCGCGTCTGGGGCGGTTAGAGCCGTCGGGTGGCGATCTGTCCGTTGTGGCGCTGCTTCGGCGCCGCCGAGGCGACACGGAAGGAGCCACGGCCGCGCGTTTTGCGGACTCAGAGCGCTCCTGCCGCTCTAGAACGGGTTCTAGCCACTTGGGGGCCCACGCCCACTTCGTTGGCCCTCAGGCGCGCTCTGCGGTCGCGGGGGCTGAAATCCGCGGAGTTGCGAGTCTCGTGCGGAACGCGGCGTTCGCGAGGGGGGCCGACTGCGGGTTCGAGGGTCGACGGCCACTGCTCGCTCGTCCGGCGCTTCGTGGTGGTCGCTTTGGCGGCCGTGACCGCCGGGCCTCCGGGCGGGCTGCGAACCGCCGACCAGTACGCTCGCTGAGGCGCTCCGGGCGGCCCCTGGGGCCCGTCGGCGCGTGACTCGGGCTTGATCGGCGTGTCGCGGGGGCGTTACCCGGCCGAGCGGAGCCGGCCGGCGGCGAAACGTGTCTCTCAGGACACCCCTCGCCGCCGTTTCGTCTTGACTGAGCCGTTTGCCCCTCGCAAGAAACGCCAGGCCGTCGTACGGTTCGGGGTGAAGCAACCCCCCTGATTGGGTACTCTGCGTGTTCAGGACGGTTCATAGAGTGACATCTGCAATTTAATGACGGGCTAAACGGGCTTTCACGTTGCTTTATGGGCCCTGAACTCGCTAGGTTCCCGAGCCGTCCGACTCAATCGAGTGGAAACACGAGGTGACCCGGCGTGGCGCTTCCGCCCCTAACCCCTGAACAGCGCGCCGCAGCCCTGGAGAAGGCTGCCAAGGCCCGCAAAGAGCGTGCCGTGGTCAAAGACCGCCTGAAGCACGGTGGAACCTCACTTGCCGAGGTTCTGAAAGATGGTCAGGCCGACGACGTAATCGGAAAGATGAAGGTGTCGGCACTACTGGAATCACTGCCTGGCGTCGGAAAGGTTCGCGCTAAGCAGATCATGGAGCGGCTCGGCATCGCCGAGTCCCGCCGTGTGCGGGGCCTTGGCGCCAACCAGCGCGCCGCTCTGGAGCGTGAGTTCGGCGGCGGTGGAAATCGCTGATCGACTTGCGCCGGACGGGCGCGGCGGCTCGGCCGCCGCGGCCGATTCCGCCGCATCAGTGGCGGGCGGCTCCATCCCGTCCAGGCGCCTGACGGTCCTTTCCGGACCGTCCGGCGTCGGCAAGAGCACGGTTGTCGCCGAGATCCGGCGGGCCCACCCCGAGGTGTGGCTGTCGGTCTCGGTGACCACCCGTGTACCGCGTCCTGGTGAGGTCCACGGTGTGCATTACTTCTTCGCCGATGATGCCGAGTTCGATCGGCTCATTGCGGAGAACGAACTGCTCGAATGGGCCGAGTTCGCGGGAAATCGTTACGGTACGCCGCGGCGTGCGGTGCTCGAGCACCTCGCCGCCGGCGTGCCGGTTCTGCTGGAGATCGACCTGCAGGGCGCCCGCCAGGTGCGTGCGTCCATGCGGGAGGCGCAGCTCGTCTTCCTGGCGCCCCCGTCCTGGGAGGAGCTCGTGCGCCGTCTCGTCGGCCGGGGCACCGAGCCGCCCGATGTGATCGAACGCCGTCTCGCCACCGCTCGGGCCGAGCTCGCGGCCGAGAAGGAGTTCGACCTCACCCTGGTGAACACTTCGGTCAAGGAAGTCTGCTACGAACTGATATCCTTGCTGGCTGTTCACCCATCAGATTCCGACTGAGAGGCGCGGGAGTGGCTTCGAACGCCCCTGGCGGTGCCGATGGCATCACCAATCCGCCCATCGACGACCTGCTCAAGATCGTTGACAGCAAATACAGCCTTGTGATCATGGGGGCCAAGCGGGCCCGCCAGATCAACGCCTACTACGCACAGCTCGGCGAGGGCCTGCTCGAGTACGTCGGGCCGCTCGTGGAGACCCAGGTCCAGGAAAAGCCGCTGTCCATCGCGCTGCGCGAGGTCCGCGAGGGCCTGCTCAACTCCGAGGCCATCGAAGGCCCGTAGTGTTCCCCGGTGACCCGCACGGGCCGCGCCAAGCCGTACGTGCTCATCACGTGCGCGCCCATACCGTACGTGGCCGATGACGCCCACGGCCGGTGAAGGGCCACGTGTCCTGCTCGGCGTCGGCGGCGGCATCGCCGCGTACAAGGTCTGCGAACTCCTGCGGCGCCTGACGGAGTCGGGTCACCGGGTCCGCGTGATCCCCACCCGTGAGGCGCTGCGTTTCGTCGGTGAGCCGACGTGGGCGGCGCTGTCCGGCGAGCCGGTCACCACCGAGGTCTGGTCCGACGTCGCGCAGGTGCCGCACGTACGCCTCGGGCAGGGCGCCGACCTGGTGTTCGTGGCTCCGGCGACCGCCGACCTGCTGGCCAAGGCCGCGCACGGCATCGCCGACGACCTTCTGACCAACACGCTTCTCACGGCGCGCTGCCCGGTCGTGTTCGCGCCCGCGATGCACACCGAGATGTGGGAGCACCCCGCCACCAGGGCCAACGTCGAGACGCTGCGCTCTCGCGGCTGTGTCGTCATCGAGCCCGCGGCCGGGCGGCTCACCGGCGCGGACTCCGGCAAGGGCCGGCTGCCCGATCCCGACGCTCTCTTCGACGCCGCCCGGCGCGTACTCGACCGCGGCGTCCACGAACGGGCGCGTGACCTCACCGGCCGCCACGTCGTCGTCTCGGCGGGCGGCACCCGCGAGCCGATTGACCCGGTGAGGTTCATCGGCAACCGCTCCTCCGGAATGCAGGGGTACGCCCTGGCGCGCACCGCCCTGGCGCGCGGCGCGCGCGTCACCCTCGTGGCGGCCAACGTCACGCTGCCCGACCCGGCCGGCGCCGACGTCGTCCCCATCGGGTCGACGCGCGAGATGCGGGAGGCGGTGCTCAAGGCGGCGGCCGACGCGGACGCCGTCGTCATGGCCGCGGCGGTGGCCGACTTCCGTCCGGCGGGATACGAGGACGTGAAAATCAAGAAGACGGCCGGTGCCGAGCCGGCCCCGATCCGCCTCGTGGAGAACCCCGACATCCTCGCCGAGCTCGTACGCGTCTCACGCGCCGCCGGAGCACGGCACCAGGTGGTCGTCGGGTTCGCCGCCGAGACCAACGACGTGCTCGAGAACGGCCGTCAGAAGCTCGCCCGCAAGGGCTGCGACCTGCTCGTGGTCAACGAGGTGGGGGAGCGCCTGACCTTCGGCGCACCGGACAACGCGGCCGTCATCCTGTCCGCCGACGGGGCCGCCGTCGACGTTCCGCGCGGGTCCAAAGACGCCCTGGCCGACGTAGTCTGGGACCTGGTCGCAGCCCGTCTCGGCTGATTCGGCCAACGCGCCTCGACGTGACGCGACCCGTTCTCGCTAGACTTCGCCCCCGACATACGCAAGTCCATTTCTGCTACGTCAGTCAGCAGCCGCTGCAAGGAGTACACGCACGTGTCCCGTCGCCTGTTCACTTCAGAATCCGTGACCGAGGGTCACCCGGACAAGATCGCGGACCAGATCAGTGATGCGATCCTCGACGCGATGCTGAAGGACGACGCCAAGAGCCGCGTCGCCGTCGAGACCATGATCACCACTGGCCAGGTACATGTGGCCGGTGAGGTCACCACCGAGACGTACGTGGACATCCCCGGCGTCATCCGGGAGAAGATCCTGGACATCGGCTACGACTCCTCCAGCAAGGGCTTTGACGGGCGTTCGTGCGGCGTTTCGGTGTCGATCGGCGCCCAGTCGCCCGACATCGCCCAGGGCGTCGACGACGCGTACGAGAGCCGCGAGGGCGAGGGCGTCGACGACCTCGACCGTCAGGGCGCCGGCGACCAGGGCCTGATGTTCGGCTACGCCTGCCGGGAGACCCCGGAGCTGATGCCGCTGCCGATCACCCTGGCGCACCGGCTGGCGGCCCGGCTGTCCGCGGTCCGCAACAACGGCGTGGTCCCCTACCTGCGGCCCGACGGCAAGACCCAGGTCACCATCGAGTACGACGGCGACCGCGCGGTCCGTCTCGACACCGTCGTCGTGTCCTCCCAGCACGCTCCGGACATCAGCCTGAGCGACCTGCTGACGCCGGACATCAAGGAGCACGTCGTCGACCCGGTCGTCGCCGACCTCGACCTCGACACCGACGGCTACCGGCTGCTCGTCAACCCGACCGGCCGCTTCGAGATCGGCGGCCCGATGGGCGACGCCGGTCTCACCGGCCGCAAGATCATCATTGACACCTACGGCGGCATGGCCCGGCACGGCGGCGGCGCGTTCTCCGGCAAGGACCCCTCCAAAGTGGACCGCTCGGCCGCGTACGCCATGCGCTGGGTGGCCAAGACCATCGTCGCCGCGGGGCTTGCGGACCGCTGCGAGGCCCAGGTCGCGTACGCCATCGGCAAGGCGCACCCGGTCGGCCTGTTCATCGAGACCTTCGGCACCGAGAAGGTCCCGGCGACCAGGATCCAGGAGGCCGTGCTGACGGTCTTCGACCTGCGCCCGGCCGCGATCATCCGCGACCTCGACCTGCTCCGCCCGATCTACTCCCAGACCGCCGCGTACGGCCACTTCGGCCGCGAGGAGCCGGACTTCTCGTGGGAGACCACCCACCGCGCCGACTCGCTGCGCGAGGCGGCCGGCCTCTGAGGCGACCTTTGCAGGCGGTCCCGGGTCGTGTGCCGGGGCCGCCTTTTCGCGTCCGCGGCTTGACCGCGTGTCGGGACGGGCACAGAGAGTAGTGCCGGTTCGACGCCGAGATCGCCTCGCGGGGATCGGCCACCGTAACTTCGTGGGAGGTGCCCGATGGGTGATCCGGCCGTTTTCCCGTACGACGATCCGGCGTTCGTCGCCGACCCGTTCCCCTTCTACCGGGAACTGCGCCGCGGCGGCCCCGTACGCCGGGTGGCCACCGCCCGCGGGGTGGAGGCGTGGCTCGTCGCGCGGTACGAGGACGGGGTCGCGGCACTGTCGGACGCGCGGTTCAGCAGCGATCTGGGCGACGCGACCGACACCCGGCTGCTGGACCAGCTTCCCTCGGCGGAGCGTGAGTCGTTCCTGCGGAGCATGATCCGGGTCGGGCCGCCCGACCACACCCGGCTGCGGCGGCTGGTGTCCAAGGCGTTCACCGTGCGGCGCATCGCCGCCCTGCGCCCGCGCGTGCAGGAGATCACCGACGGCCTCCTCGACGCCGTCACTCCCGCTGGCCGGGCCGACCTGGTCGCCGACCTCGCCCTGCCGTTGCCGGTCACCGTCATCAGCGAGCTGCTGGGCGTGCCGTACGAGGACCGCGAGCGTTTCCAGAAGTGGACCGACATCATGCTCGCGCAGCATCCGGACCGTCCCGACAAGGAGGCGATGGACGGCGCTTGGCGGAACATGTGGTCCTACCTGGAGGATCTCCTCGCCGCCAAGCGCGGGCGTCCCGGAGACGACCTGCTCGGCGCGCTCATCACGGCACGCGACGAGGACCGGAGCCTGGACGAGGACGAGCTCGTCGCGATGGCCTTCCTCCTTCTCGTCGCGGGGTACATCACGACGGTCAACCTGATCGCAGGCGGTGTGGCGGCGCTGCTCGCCCATCCTCAGCAGCTCAAGCTCCTGCGGGACGACCCGGGGCTGCTGCCGGGCGCCGTGGAGGAGCTCCTCCGCTACGACGGGCCGGTCAACCCGGGCCTGATCCGCTTCCCGACCGAGGACGTGGAGATCGGCGGCGTGATCATCCCGCGCGGGGCGACCGTCCTGATCGCGACGGCCATCGCGGACCGCGACCCGGACCAGTTCGCCGACCCGGACAAGCTGGACGTCACCCGGACCGAGAACGCCCACCTGGCCTTCGGGCACGGCATCCACTACTGCCTGGGGGCGCCACTGGCGCGGCTGGAGGGCGAGATCGCGATCGGCACCGTACTCCGGCGCCTGCCCAACCTGGCCCTCGCCGTACCGCAGGAGGACCTGGAGTGGCAGGCCGCGAGCCTGCGCGGCCCGAAACGGCTGCCGGTCTCGTTCGGGCCGAGCTGATCGGGCGCCCGCCGGGTGGCATCATGAGAGCCGACCCGGAGGGGGCTGGTCCACGTGGTCACGGTCGATGACATCCGGCGGCTGGCGTCCACACTGCCGCGTTCGGAGGAGCATCTGATCCGGGACCGGGTGAAGTTCCGCGTCGGCCGGATCGTGTACGTCGCGATCTCGCGGGACGAGACCACGATGGGGTGCGGCTTTCCCAAGGAGGAGCGCGCGGCGGCGATCGCCGCGGAGCCGGACAAGTTCTTCCTGCCCAGCGTCGCGGACCAGCGCTTCAACTGGATCGAGGTGGAGATGGCCGCGATCGACGTCGGCGAGATGCGCGAACTCGTCCTGGACGCCTGGCGCCTCGCGGTGCCCAAGCGCGTGGCCGCGGCGTACGCCGAGAGCGCCGCCCGCGAAGGCGCCTGACCACGAGGCCGGCGGCTCGCGCGTCGCGCGTCGCGTGGCCACGACGCGGCGTCGCGGCAGGTCATGCGCCACGACCCTGGGCGTCTGGTAGGACGGGAGGCGTGACGGACGGTGTGGACACGGGCGTGCTCCCGGGGATGGGCGATCTCCCGGAGCGGATCTCACCCACGTCCGCCGCGCCGGCGTCCGCCCCGGCACGCGGACGGGGCGGCAAGAAGGGCGCGAAACAGCCGGCCGAGACCCTCCCGGTGGCACGTGTGGCGGTGGACATGCCGCTGCCGCACCTGGACCGGCCCTTCGACTATCTGGTCCCGGTGACCCTGGACGCCGCGGCCGTGCCCGGATGCCGGGTCAGGGTGCGGTTCGCCGGCCAGCTCGTGGACGGTTTCCTCCTCGACCGGGCCGAGACGAGCGAGCACGAGGGCAGGCTCGCCTACCTGGAGCGTGTCACCTCGCCGGAGCCCGTGCTCGCCCCCGAGATCGCGGCACTCGCCCGTGAGGTCGCGGACCGCTACGCGGGCACCCTCGCCGACGTCCTGCGCCTGGCCGTCCCGCCCCGGCACGCCCGCGTCGAGGCGGAGGGCGTGTCCGGCCGCGGCGCCGCCGAGGAGACGCCGGAGCCCGGCGCGGCCGCGCCCGCGGGAGAGGCCGGGGTGGACGGCCCCGCGAGTGGTGCCGCCGTGGCGGATGAGGCGACTGAAGCGC
>DASQPY010000098.1:0-13019 GCA_035643735.1 Actinoallomurus sp.
AGTCCGTCGGCAGCGCTTACCGCCGGCTCCTCCACGTAGCCTTGAGGAGACTCGACCGCAGTGACGCGACCTGGTCGTTCGTGTTCGAGTAAGCGATCGTTAGGTCCACTGGTGTTTTCCGGGGGGCGACCCCCGAGCCCCCCGATATGGGCCTTCCGCCCCCACGCCCCCCGCGGGCTAGGGTCGCGGGTAGCTTTCTGGATCTACCCAGGGCGATGTCTTCGGACATCATGTGCAGGGCCTGCCCCATTAGTGCGGTCAGGCCCTTCTCGTCACACAACGACAGCGTCCTGAGCATCGCCTACGCCAACACACCCGGCAAACTCGACCCCTTCACCGCAGCCGGAGCCGACGCCGTCATCGCAAGCATGGAAGCACTCCTCCCGCACCGAGACCGAACGACGCGAGGCCTTTCCCGACTGGCTACACGCCTACAATCACCACCGCGGACACACCGCGCTGAAGGACCAGCCACCCGCCACATCCCCAACCTCACGGGGCAGAACACCTAGCTGATCGAACGCCACACAGCGCGTACCTTGCCGGGCGGTATCAGGATGCCGATTATCGTCAGCCGGAGCACGCGGAGCTCGTACTGATGATCAACTCATCGGCTCATTCGAGTCGCGGAAATTCGCTGGCGAGCGGAGTACCCGAGGACCAGCATGGCCAGAATGAGCGACCAATCCCAACGGTGGAGTCAGGCAATCGTCTACCCGGACATGTGGGTAGACCCGGATGAGGATTCCCGCGAGAACGCCGGACCCAGTCCGGAAGGCGAGCTGGCGACGCTGCAGGACTACCTGACGAACTACAGACTGACCCTGCTGATGAAATGCGAGGGTCTGGGCGCGGAACAACTGGCCCGTCGGTCGGTGCCGCCGTCGACCATGTCGCTGCTCGGCCTGCTCCGGCACCTCGCCGAGGTAGAGCGGGACTGGCGTGGCTGGATCCTGCCCGGCGATCCCCCGTCGAAGCTGTACGGCGCGCGCGACGCCGACTTCGACGGAGCGGTCGCCGAACAGGCGGTGGTCGAGGCCGCATACGCCGACCTGGCCCGTGAGCAGGCGGCCACCGACGCCGTGCTGGCCGAGCATCCGGATCTGAGCGTGCGTCTGGGCAAGGACGCCATCGCCGTCCGGGAGTTGCTGGTGCACCGGATCGAGGAGTACGCCCGCCACTGTGGCCACGCGGATCTGCTGCGGGAGTGCATCGACGGTCGCGTGGGCCAGTGAGGCGTTGAGTACGACGCGATCCGCGAGGGTTGGCTGGTCGGGGCTGAACGAGATCGCCCGCCCCGTACGCAACTCGCTTCACAACCCCCAGAGCCCAACGTGCCGCAACTTCGGTGGTCACTGTGGGACGCCGTTCAACAACCAGCGCCGCACATGAACTTGGAGTAGTACGCGTGTTCCATCCGGTCTGTGGGGGACAGTGACATCCCATTCGTACTTCGCCGTGAAAGCAGCCGTTACCTCTGAGGGAAACCCGTCACGGTGCAGTTGAGCCTCTCCCTCCGCGACGACGGGGGAGCGGCCGTCCTCCAGCGCCAGTGACACCCGTGAGTTCTTCTCGATGATGCGCACCTTGACCGCACCGCTGTCCACGCCGATCCACCAGCAGTCCTGGAGGAAGACGAACCACACCGGTGTCACATGAGGGGACCCATCCGGACGCACGCCGCACAGCCAGACGTTCTCCTCCGTGGCCAGACGGTCGAGAACGGCAGGATCGATCGGATGCTCGAGAATGCTCATCTGCCCATCTCACCCGCGCAGCCTTCGGTCTGCTTCGGTCTGCGGACGCGGACGTCCCCTCCTTTCGACCTACTCCTACCTGCGAAGTCCCCGGCAAGGTCCACCAGAACCTGAGGAGGCAGACCTCGTTTCACCCCATGCGCAGTCCGGGGAAGCCGACAATTGAGGAATGTCGATCTTCCTGGAGACCAGCCGCCTGGCGCTGCGTCGTTTCACCGAGGCCGACGAGGACGACCTGGTCGAGCTCGACGGTGACCCTCAGGTCATGCGCTACATCAACGGTGGCGAGCGGACTCCCCGCGAGGAGGTACGGAACCGGATACTGCCGATACTCCTCGGCTTCTACGAGCGATTCGAAGGGTTCGGCTTCTGGGCAGCGGAGGAGACGTCCACCGGCCGGTTTCTAGGCTGGTTCCACTTCCGGCCGCACAAGAACGAAGCACCCGGCGAGATCGAGCTCGGTTATCGGCTACGCAGGCCGGCCTGGGGTAAGGGGTACGCCACCGAAGGGTCGCGCGCCTTGATCCGCAAGGGGTTCACCGAGTTGGGCGTGGAGCGGGTGGTCGCGGAGACGATGGCGGTCAACCTCGGCTCCCGGCGCGTGATGGAGAAGGCCGGCCTGACGCTCGTACGCACGTTCCACCGCGACGGGCTGGACTCGGTCGAAGGCTTCGAGCACGGCGTGGTCGAGTACGCCCTGACCAGAGCCGATTGGGACCGGTGAGCTTCGGAGATCCCAGGGTGGTCTTCAGGCTCGCCGGCCGCCTCGGCTATCGGCCGCCGTCGATACCCGTCCGAGACTGCGGACGGCCCGGCCCCTCGACGCCGAAGGCCCCGGTGCGGCCGACCTTGAGCGGCTGACCAGTGACGTTTTGTCAGAAATACACTACGACAAAAAGGATATTGACAGCCAGAAGCGAGATCGTCAGATTGTCTTCTGGCTGAAGCGCGGAGGCGTTGCGGCGTTGCGGCGTCTCGATCGCTCCGTGCTGCTCCGCGCCCTCGACGCCCTCGCCGTACCCCCGTACCAGCGAGTCGAGGACGCCCACTTGACACTCAAGCTCTCCGGCCGGTGGCTCGCCGCCGCCGCCGTGGCCATGGCGTTGCTCGCGGTGACCCCCGCCGACGTACGCCTCCGCCGCCTCCGCCGAAGCCCAGCCGAAAAGCGACGCGCACACCATCACTTTGATCACCGGTGACAAGGTGACCGTGGGGCCCGCCGGCACCACTTCGGTGCTAGGAGCCGACGGCGAGCCCCTGTACCAGGGCGACACGCTGGTGAGCAAGACGGATGGCGGGTACCTGTCCACCGGCCTGCGTCCAAAGCGTCTCGGGTACAAGCTCGTGGTCACGACCGAGCGCGACACCGCCGTCTACCCGTACTCCACCCGTACGCAGACCGCGTGGCGCTTCACGTCGGGCACGGCCGCGGAGGGCAGGCCGGCCGCGCTGCCGCTGATCCAGCTCGACTACGGCGTGGACACCGATGCGAGCGGCAAGGCGGCCCGGTCCGCGAAGTTCACCCTGACCCCGTCGCACCTGCCGGGCGGCCCGGACTCGCACGCGATCCGCCCGGCCGGGCTCGACGTCTCCTACGACGACGGCGCCACCTGGCACGAGCAGCGTCTCGACCAGACGCACGGCGGCCGGCAGACCAAGCTGCGCGCTCCGGCGACCGCCCAGCACGTCACCCTGCGCGCCACCGCCAAGGACGCGTACGGCAACAGCGTGGAGCAGACGATCGTCCGCGCCTTCGCCCTGAAGTAGGCGCTGCACGCGGGTCCCCGGGGCGACCGGGGACCCGCGTACATGCCGCAGGTGGTATCCGCCAGGCCGGCCGCGCACCATCGGTGACCGCTCCCAGGCCCTTACCGCCATGAAGATCTGGCTCATCGTCCCCCGCGGAACGGCCGTGGCGATGGCTCCCACGATGCCCGCAGCCGAGGTCCCACCGCTGCGTCCGTTCCGTTTGACCTGGTCAGGCTAGGTCCGACTGAGACGGGCATCACACTTTCCTGGGGATGCATGTAGCAATGTTCGCTGTTGGAGCCCTGTGTCCGGATAACCGGGGACCACCTCCCCGGTTCCGCGACACGGCCTTCAACGGGGGAAATCGGGGTGAGCGGCATGGGCGTGGCACGGTCGTCGCTTGCCCGCGAGTGCGCGGCCCCGTGCCGGAGGGCGGACGCGTCCCGTAACCATGAGCGCATCCTGTCCGCGGCTCGCGCCGTCTTCGTCGAGGACGGGCCCGACGGGTCGCTCGATGAGGTCGCGCGGCGCGCGGGGGTCGGCAACGCCACCCTCTACCGGCATTTCGGCGACCGTGAAGATCTCATCCGCGCGGTCGCCACGCATGTCATCGCGCAGGTCGTGGATGATGCCGAGCGTGCGCTGGCCGAGGAGGGCGATCCGTTTCAGGCGCTGAGCCGCTGTCTTCGCGCCGCCGCCTCGTACGGCATCGGCGCCGTGCTGCACGCGGTACGTGGGCGGTTCGCCATGGATGAGGCGTTCTTCGCCGTACGCAACCGGGGAACCGCCGCCTTCGAAGAGCTCATGCGGCGCGCGCGGGAGGGCGGGCAGCTCCGTCCCGACGTGACGCTCGATGACATCTGGGGCATGCTCGCCCAGCTCACCCGGCCACCGCCGTGCGGAGACCGTACCGTCTTCGATTCCCGTGTCGGCCGGTACGTCGAGTTGTTCCTCGCCGGCCTGCGCGCTCCCGCGCCGAACGAACTTCCTCCCGGCTCGTCCCCCGCGTCAGCCGATCCGCCGTCCGATTCTCCCAACACCGCACGTCGGCGCTGACCGAAGCGACGAATCACCTCTGACCTTTCACCTCGCATGAACGCTGGAGAGACCTTTCGTAATGTCGACCACCGCACCGACCGTCCAGAGAAACGCCGTCACTGCCGCACACGCGGCGGTGTCCCGGCGATGGACGGCCCTTCTCTTCATCGCCCTGGCCCAGCTGATGGTCGTCCTCGATGCGACCGTCGTGAACATCGCCCTGCCGTCCGCGCAGCGGGCGCTGAACATCTCCGACGGTAACCGCCAGTGGGTGATCACCGCTTACACGCTGGTCTTCGGCGGACTCCTCCTGTTCGGAGGCCGTATCGCCGATCTCGTGGGCCGCAAGCGCACGTTCCTGATCGGCCTGGTCGGCTTCGCCGGTGCCTCCGCGCTCGGTGGAGCGGCGGCCAACACGGGCATGCTGCTCGGTGCCCGTGCGCTCCAGGGCGCGTTCGGCGCCCTGCTCGCGCCATCGGCGCTCTCGCTGCTCGCCACCATGTTCACCGAGCCGCGGGAGCGGGCCAAGGCGTTCGGCATCTACGGCGCGATCTCGGGCGGCGGCAGCGCCGTCGGCCTGATCCTCGGTGGAGTGCTGACCGAGTACCTGAACTGGCGCTGGGCGCTCTACGTGAACGTCCCGATCGCCATCCTCGCCTTCTTCGGTGCTGTCGCGTTCGTCCACGTCCACGTGCCTGCGGGCGGCCACCACCGCGCCCGCCTGGACATCCCCGGCGTCATCCTGGTCACCTCGGGACTGGTGTCGCTCGTGTACGGCTTCACGCGCGCCGAGTCGGAGGGGTGGAGCGAGAACGGCGTGATCGGCCTGTTCGTCGCCGCGGGTGTGCTGCTCATCGCGTTCGTCGTCGTCGAGTCCCTGACGCGGGCGCCGCTGCTGCCAATGCGCGTGGTCCTGGACCGGAACCGCGGCGGTGCCTACCTCGCGGTCGGCCTGGCCGTGATCGCCATGTTCGGGCTCTTCCTCTTCCTGACGTACTACATGCAGGTCGTCAAGGGGTACTCGCCGGTCAGGAGCGGCCTGGCCTTCCTCCCGTTCACGGCCGGCATCGTCACCGGCTCCACGCAGATCGCGGCGCGGCTCATGCACCGTGTCCCGGCGCGGGCGCTGATGGTGCCCGGACTGCTCGTCGCCGCGGTCGGGATGGGCCTGCTCACCCAGCTCAAGGTGGACAGTTCGTTCGTCGCCCTCATCCTGCCCGCCGAGATCCTCATCAGCCTGGGGCTCGGCTCCACGATGATGCCCGCCATGAACATCGCGACCAGCAACGTCGCCCCGCAGGACGCGGGCGTGGCGTCGGCGATGGTCAACACCGCGCAGCAGGTCGGCGGCTCGATCGGCACCGCTCTGCTCAACACCATCGCCGCGACGGCCACGACGACCTACATCGTGGCGCACGCCCACGGTGGCACCTCGCCGCTGCTCGTGGCGGTCGGCCAGGTGCACGGCTTCACGGTCGCCATCTGGTGGGGAGTGGGGATCCTCCTGCTGGCCGCCCTCGTCGTGGCGGCGCTGATCAACGGCAAGAAGGGCAAGCGGCGTCCGTCCGCGTCGCCGGCCGACCGTCCGGGAACCCTGGTCGAGGAGCCGGCGCGGGCACGGTCCCCGCAGACCCGCGAGTACGCCACCGTGGGGGCGCACGCGGGACCGCGCTCGAAGGGCCCAGCCGCCGAGGACGTCGAACCGCTGTCGGTCAACGGCGGCGCCTCCGGCATCGAGATCGGCGGCCGCATCAGCGGCGCGGGGGGCGCACCCCTGCCCGGCGCCGTCATCACACTGGTGGAGCTCGGCGGACGCCAGCTCGGCCGGGTCACGACAGCGGCCGACGGATCGTACGCGCTGGGCGTCCCCGCCACCGGTTCCTACGTGCTCATCGCAGCGGCCGACGGCCATCAGCCGCAGGCGGCCACGGTCACGGTCGGCGACGAACCGCTCTTCTACGAGCTGGCGCTGTCCGGCACGTCCGGTCTGACCGGCGTCGTCCGCAGTGCCGTGACCGGTGAGCCGGTCGCCGCGGCGACGGTCGTCGTGACCGACCTTCGCGGTGAGGTCGTCGCCTCCACTGAGACGGACCAGGACGGCAGGTTCTCCGTCAACGAGCTGGTCTCCGGCACCGTCACCCTGGTCGTCAGCGCGGACGGTCACCGGCCGAGCGCCGTACCGGTCAAGGTGAGCGGACAGGGCACCACAGAGCACGACGTGGAGCTCCGGGCCGGTGGCCGGCTGAAGGGCACCGTACGCGCCGGGGCGGAGAACACGCCGCTGGGCGATGCCCGGGTCGCTCTGGTCAACGCGGCGGGCACCACGGTCGCCGTCACGACGACCGGCGCCGACGGAGAGTACGCCTTCACGGGTCTGGACAAGGGGGAGTACACGGTGACCGCCAGCGCCTATCAGCCCGCCACGACCACGATGACCATCGACGGCACGGACCAGGCAATGATCGATCTAAGGCTCGGTCATTCTGGCGAATGACCGCGTGGCCGGGGTGCAAGACCGGGGATTGCCAATGATGGGGTGCCGGGATCGGAAGTTCTCACCGGTACGAAACGAGCGTTGGGACCTTATCTTGGCAACTCCCCTCTGAAAGGAACGCGCCCGTGGAGAAGCCAGGGAGCCGGTCCGGCCCAGCGCCCCGGTGGTGTTCCTGTCGTGTTCCGGATGAGGCCGGGCCGGGCGTCAACCGGAGGCAGGTGCTCGGCGGGCTGACCGCCGCGAGCGCGCTCGCGCTCGCGGGCTGGCCCCGCTCGGCCGAGGCGGCGACCGGGAAGGGCGCCGCCGGGTCGGTGACGATCACCGTCATGGGCACGTCCGACATCCACAGCCACGCGGTCGACTGGGACTACTACAACGACGCCGCGTACAGCGACAGCGCCGGAAACGTCGTCGGCCTGGCGCGGGTGTCGAGCCTGGTGAAGCAGATCCGCGCCGACCGCGGGCGGGAGCGCACGCTGCTGTTCGACGCCGGCGACACCATTCAGGGCACCCCGCTGGGGTTCTACTACGCCACGGTGGAGTCGATCACCACGACCGGTCAGATCCACCCGATGGCGCGGCAGATGAACGCCATCGGCTTCGACGCCGTGGCGCTGGGCAACCACGAGTTCAACTACGGCCTTCCGTTCCTGAACAAGTGGATCAGCCAGATGCACGCGCCGGTGCTGGGCGCCAACGCCGTGCACGCGGGTACCGACCGGCCGGCGTTCCGCCCGTACATCATCAAGAAGATGCACGTTCCGGGCCATCCGCCGATCAGGGTCGGTCTGCTGGGCCTGACCAATCCCGGCGTCGCCATCTGGGACAAGGCCAATGTCTCCGGCAAGCTGGACTTCCTGGACCTGATCGAGACCGCCAAGAAGTGGGTCCCGATCATCCGCGCCCAGGGCGTCGATGTCATGGTCGTCAGCGCGCACGCCGGTGACAGCGGCCTGTCGTCCTACACGGGCGACATCCCGGTGGAGAACGCCTCGGCCATGGTGGCCCAGCAGGTTCCCGGGATCGACGCCATTCTCTTCGGCCACGCGCACATCGACGTCCCGGAGCGGTTCGTCACGAACGAGATCAGCGGCGAGACGGTGGTGATGAGCGAGCCGAAGTGCTGGGGCGAGCGGCTGTCGGTCTTCGACCTCACGCTGACGCGGGACCGGGGCCGCTGGAAGGTCACCGGCAAGTCCGCGACGACGGTGAACACCAACACGGTGCAGGAGGACCCGAAACTCGTCGCGGTGGTCAAGAAGCAGCACGACGCGGTGGTCGCGTACGTCAACCAGGACGTGGCCACCTCCACCGAGGCCATGTCGGCGGCGGAGTCCTGCTGGAAGGACACCGCGATCCTCGACTACATCAACGTGGTGCAGACCGCGAAGGTCAAGGAGGCCATCGCCGGCACCGCCAACGCGTCGCTGCCGGTGGTCTCCATCGCCGCGCCGTTCAACCGTGCCGCCACCTTTCCGGCCGGACAGGTCACGATCAAGGACATCGCCGGGCTCTACATCTACGACAACACGCTCCTGGGCAGCATTCTGACCGGCGCCCAGATCAAGGCGTACCTGGAGTACTCGGCGCGCTACTACAAGCAGGTCGCCGCGGACGCCCCGGTCGATCCGGCGTCGTGGACCAACGCCCACGACCTGCCCGACTACAACTATGACCAGTTCTCCGGCGTCACGTACGACATCGACATCGCCAAGGCCGAGGGCTCGCGCATCCTCAACCTCGCCTACGACGGTACGGCGGTCGGCGACGACCAGCAGTTCGTGGTCGCGGTGAACAACTACCGCCAGTCCGGCGGGGGCGGCTTCCCTCACATCGCCACCGCCCCGGTCGTCTACAACGCCCAGGTCGCGATCCGGGAGGCGATCGTCGCGTACGCCTCCGCGGCCAAGACCATCGACCCGGCCACCTTCCACGTGGAGAACTGGAAGCTGGTACGGGACGGCGTACCGGTCTTCTGAACCGGCCGGCGTTCCTTGGGCCGCCCTTCGGCGGCGCATCACCTTCCGCTCCGGAAGGCGTGCTCGCCGACGACGCGTCGCGGCAGGATCGGCTGCTGCGCCGGATGGGCCGGACACCCGGACGCCGTCGCTGAGCCGGGCATGTCATCGTTCGCGGGCTCATGGCATGGTCAGGGCGGTGGTCGGTGCCAGGCGGGACGCTCTTATGGCCGGATAGAGGCCGGCGAGCAAGCCGGTGGCCAGGGTCGCGGCCGGTGCGCCGGCGAGGGCCCACGTGGGCAGCGCGGGCGTCCATCCGCGGGAGACGGCGTAGCCGGTGGTGACGGCCGCGCCGATGAGCAGGCCCGCCGCGCCGCCGGCGGTCGACAGGATCAGGGCTTCGGCGAGGAACCGGGTGCGGATCTGGCCGCGGGTGGCGCCGAGGGAGCGGTGCAGGCCGATCTCCCGGCGGCGTTCCAGTACCGAGATGACCATGGTGTTGGCGACGCCGATGCCGCCCACGAGCAGGGCGACGGTGCCGAGTCCCAGGAGCAGGCCGGTGAAGGTGCCCGCCGCGGCTGCTCGGGCGGCCAGCGCGTCCGAGGGGCGGGATACGGCGATCTCCTCCGGGTGTTCCGGGTTGACGCTGCGCGGCAGCACGTCGCGTACGGCGTCGACCGCGTTCGGCGTGGAGCGCTCGTAGATGGTCGTGGGATGGCCGTCGAAGGCGAGATGGTTCTGGGCCTCGGCGAAGCCGATCAACGCGGCTCGGTCGATCTCGGGGGCGAGGGGCAGTGAGGCGAGGACCCCGGTCACGGTGAACCACCGGCCGCCCACCCAGACCGGGGTTCCGATGTGGCCGATGCCCAGTCGCCGCGCCGCCATCGAGCCGAGGACGACCGCCGGATACCGGGCCGTCGCGGCGTTGAGCCAAGCGCCGGTCTGGACGTGTCCGTCGAGCGTCTGGAGCAGCTCCAGCGTGGTGGCCTGCACGGTGATGCCGCCGGTCTCCTCGGCGGGGATGCGGTCGGTACGGCGGATCGTGGCGTTCACGTCACCGGTGGCGCTCGCCGTGGAGACCGGGCCGATCCGTTTCACCATGGCCACCGCGCCGGTCGGGAGCCTGGCATCGCCGCCGGAGATCGTCGTACCCGGCTGGACACGCAGAAGGTTCGTGCCCAGCCGGTCCAGCCGGCTCAGCAGACGCTGCTGGGCCGACGCGGAGATGCCGATGACCGAGACCATGGTGGCGATGCCGATGGCGATGCCCAGTGCGGAGAACATCGCGCGGGCCGGACGTGCTCGTAGTCCGGCGGCGCCCTGCCTGACCAGGTCGCGCGGACGTAGCCGCGCGGGCACGAGGGAGATCGAAGAACGCGTCATCGCCGCCGATCCCCGGGGAATGCCGCCGCCGGGTGACGGCCCGGCGCGCTGTCGGACAAGATCCGGCCGTCTCGCATGTGCACCCGTCGTGGGCACCATTCGGCGATCCGGAGATCGTGGGTGATGATGACGACCGCCGTACCCGCGGTGTGCAGGTCACGCAGTACGCCGAGTACCTCGGCGCCCGCGGCCGAGTCGAGGTTTCCCGTCGGCTCGTCGGCCAGCAGCAACGGTGGTTCGCCGGCGGCGGCCCGCGCGATGGCCACCCGCTGCTGTTCGCCGCCGGACAGCTCGTGTGGTCTGTGGTCCAGGCGTCGTCCGAGGCCGACGCGCCGCAGCGTCGCCTCGGCGCGGTCGCGACGGGCGCGCCGTGTCAGGCCCGAATACAGCAGGCCATCCGCCACGTTGTCCAGGGCGGATACGCCCGCGGCCAGATGGAAATGCTGGAAGACGAAACCGATGTGGCCCGCGCGCAGGGCGGACAGCCGGCGATCGGTGAGGGTTCCGATCGCGTACCCGGCCACGTGCACGGTGCCCGAGGAGGGCCGGTCCAGCGTGCCGATCAGATGGAGCAGTGTCGACTTGCCCGAACCGGACGGGCCGACGATGGCGATCAGCTCGCCCGCCTCGACGGCCAGGTCCACGCCCCGTAGGGCTCCGATACGGCCGTAGCGCTTGGTGACCCCGCGTACGTCGATGATCGTCATTGCTCGGGCACCTCGACCTTCATGCCGGTGGCCAAGCCGGAGCCGGAGATCTCCACCCGGCCGCCGCCGTACGCACCGGTGGTCACGGCCGTGATCCGCCGCGTGCCGTCCGGTCCGACGACCTCGACGCCGTACCCGCCCTCGCGCAGGGCCAGCAGCGCCTCGACGGGCACGCTGAGGACGTCCTCGCGCCGTCCGCTCCGCATGGTCACCGTGACCGGTGCCTGGTCCAGGCGGCCGGTCCTCGCGGACGCGGTCAGGGCGATGTCGACGTCGATCGTCGCCTCCGGACTCTGTTCGGTCGCCCCGGCAGAGGCTCCGGTGGTGTCCTTCCTCCTGGCGACCGTCCCGACCGAGGTGATCTTTCCCTGGGCCGTCAGCCCGCCGGGCAGCTCGACGGTGACCGGGGCGCCCTTGTGGGCCAGTCCCTGATCGCCGGTATCGAGATCGACATGGACCACTCGGCGGGTGCCGGTCACGGTGAGGATCTGCCGACCGGCACCGACCCTGTCACCCACCTGCACCTTCGCGCCGGTGACCCTGACCGCCGACGGCCAGAAGACCACCTCGGATGCGTCGACCGACCCCGTTCCGGCCAGGCCGTTGTTCCGCTGCCAGGCGCGTACGGCCTGGGTGGTGGCGGGGGAGAAGTGTTCGTCAACGGTCATCGCGCCGTCATGCCCGAGGGCGGTCAGGGCTCTTTCCAACTGCCTGACATCAGGGCCATCGGTCATGCCCTGCCGGAGCGTGCGGTAGACGGGCACGCTGCCGTACATCAGCACGACCGGCCGGCGGTTCACACGGTAGAGGGCGCCGCCCTGCTCGATGATCCGGCCTTCGGCGGGGAGCGAGGTGACCGTGCCCGGTGCCTGTCCGGTCAGCCGGCGTTCACCCGCGTACGCGAGGGTGCCGTCGACCGATGTCGTGTCGACCAGATCGCCGCGGGTGATGTCGGCCGTCGCGGAGACGGCTTTCGTCGGCGTACCAGGCCGGTCTCCTCCGTGCGGCAGATACAGGACCACGCCACCCGCCCCCACCATCACGGCGGCGGCCATGGCCAAGTGCCCTTTCCGCATCCGCCGAAGGCGGCCGCGAGCGCCGGCGCCATCACGTTCCATGGAGTCCTCCATGGGTGCTCAGCTCGCCGACCAGGTCTGCTGGCAGGTCTTCAGCGCCGCCTGGACCTTGGCCTTGTTCTTCACGCCGGCCAGATCGGGAGGCGGCCCTCCGAGGCTTCCCGGCCTCGGGTCGGGCCAGTCGACGCCGTGCGCGCGCATGCACCGGGCGAGCTTCAGGAATCGGTCGCGGGTCTGGGGGTCGTTCGGATCCAACGTCTTCGCGCCCCCTGCCTGGGCCCATTGTTCGCAGGCGTTGATCGCCCTTTCGGGGATCGTCAAGCCGTTGGGGATCTGCTTGGGGTCGTCGGGATAGCCGGGGACGCCGTTCTCGCGCAGGCAGCGCGCGTACCTCAGGCGGGCCTGATCGGGGGCGAGCGATCGGCCGGAAGATGGCCGCGCGGCGGCCCCGCCATCGTTCTCGGGACTTCCTCCGCATGCCGTCAGTGCCAGCAGCGGCGCGATGAGAAGGATCGATGCGCGTTTCATGAAGAACTCCCGTGTGGAGGGTGGGCATGCTTCGCGTGGACCTGTTCGCCTGACGCGGCGAGCGGATCGAGTCGAGCGCGGAAGGGGCTCAGCAGCCCTTTCGCCAGGGATCACCGGTGAGAACGGGACCCGGCGCGTCGGGGCGCTTCAGTGTGGGAGCGACCAGCAGAAGTGCCTGGCCCGGTCCGCTCAGGACGCCGTCGTGGACGTACCAGGAGCCCGGAACCGAGGCAGGTGTGGCCCAGCCGTCCGAGAACTTCACGTTCGGCACCCCGTGGTCGCGCAGCAACGTCCGTACCTGATCGACGGTCTTTCCCACGTAGCCGACG
>DASQPY010000099.1:0-6114 GCA_035643735.1 Actinoallomurus sp.
GGCCGAGGAACCGCAGGCCGAGGAGCCGACTGGTGAGGCCGAGGAACCGCAGGCCGAGGAGCCGACTGGTGAGGCCGAGGAGCCCGCCGCCGAGGAGCAAACTGGTGAGGCCGAAGAGCCCGCCAGTGAATCGGAGACGAAGGGCGAGGGGACGGCCACGGAAACGACCGGTGGTGACTAGCCGATCGGATCAAGGCCAACCGACGGGGTTCTGCCCGTACGGGGCAGGGCCCCGTCTTGCGTCGTGGCGTTTACACTGCCGAGACCACGCCTTGCAGCACCGACACCCTCAGCCACCATGGCCGCCCGTCATGTGCGTTGGCTTGTGGCAACTCGGTGTTTCGAATGCCACGAGTTCCGGTTCCGCCGCGGCCACGCGACCGGCGAAGCACGGCACGATCTTTCCCACGACTTTGATCACCTGAGACCCCAACGGAACCCCCGCAACGCCCAGGCGGGGTAAGGCGCCTTTCGACAAAGCAGCCCCTGCCGGCAGGGCCGCACAGCGTGCCATCAACGTGCTCGCAGCGATCGGCCGAGGAAAGGTGGTCGACGGTCCAGGATTCGAACCTGGGTAGGCTAAGCCGACGGATTTACAGCTCGTCCCCTGTACGACCGGAGTTGTGGTCGAAGGTCGAGATGCTGTCCTGCCCGGCGCCCGAGCCCGATCACAGCACAGACTGGCAGATCGACAAGCAAACGAGCACGCTCATGGGCGCTCCCGCGTCCACAACCCCCGCGTACCGGAGCGCTTCACTTACTCACACGGAGATCACCGTGACTGCAAGCATGCGACTGTTCGTTCTCGGGGCCGTTCTGCTGCTGGCCGGCCTGGGTGCCGGGTTCTTCCCGCTCAAGAGTGCCTGGTTCAACTGCGGGTCGGCGTTCGGCGGGGCGAGCGGCAGCGATGGCACAGACATCCCCATTGAGGGGGCGCGGATATCGGGCCGCCTCCTGGGGCCGGACACCTGTGGCGACGACCGCGGCAATATGCGCATGGCGGCGATTGGGCTTCTCGTCGCAGCTGGCGTGTCGGCTGCCGGTGGTGGGGTGGTCGCCAGTGCGGGGAACGAACGCGGCCGCAAGTAATCGCCGTCCGTGCAATTAGCGTGCAATCAAAAACACCCCCTCCGGTGAGCAAGTCACCGAAGAGGGTGCTGGTGGTGCGGAGGCTCGGGGATTTGAACCCCGGATGGACGGTAAGCCCAAACCGCATTAGCAGTTAGTCCAACGCCCTTCCGCCGATCACAGCCAAGGTCCGGCAACGTCCGCGTCTTTACGGCTCAGCAGGCATACGACGGACGTCGCCGGACCTTGGCGCATATTAACGATCGTTGGGGGATCTCGACCGCGAATGAGATTAAGTCTGGGACCAGCAACCATGACGCGAGCAGCGTCACCACTTCGGCGATCGGACGGGCGCGGTCCCGGCCGACGACCGGCTTGTCATCAAGGAGTCCGCAGGCGGTGCTACAGAGGACGCCCGATAGCCGGCGGCGCACTTCCAGAACAGCAAGCCCGCCGTTTGGTCGGTGCCTCCGTCCTTCGATGAAAGCATTGTTGCAGACCCGCCCACGGGACTGCTGCTACCGTCTCGCGCATAACTCCCGGCATATTCGCAAACTCATGCACCTGACTGTCATCGGTCCAGTGTTTTTCCGGAGGCGGCGGCCACGCCCGAGGGCACGCTGTAGCCCATCGAGCCGTTGCGCCGGGGCGAGCTGTGCGGGAAGTCACGGTAGATGAGGAAGCGCTGCGGCCAGATCGCGTAGTTGCCGGCGCCGCAGGTCACCAGGGTGTCCTTGGGCAGGCGCGCGGCTAGTGTCGCATACACCGCGACGAGGTCGACCTCGTCGCCCTCCGGAGTAGGCGTGCGGAAGTCGAGGTACTCCTCGCGGGCGCGCGCCGTCAGCTCGACCCAGGGCGGCGGCGACTCCAGGGCGACGTCGCCTACCCCGCCTACCGAACAGGAAACCCCAGGCCAAGGCCCGTCGCCGAGTTCCGGCACCAACCGGCGCAGCCATCCTTAACTGTGCCACGAGGCGCGGCTTACGCCCCTCTTGGCTACCGCGACGCCGGTATCCTCCACCTCACTATCCGGTACGGCGTCCCAGACGTTCTTCCGCAATGAATTGGTTGATGGCCAGCTGTGGAGGAGTCGAGCTCGTTATCTCCTTGATGCGGCCGGTATCACCCACCAGAAACACCGACCGCCCCACCGGCATGTCCAGGAATGCCATCGGATCGCTTTCGTCGACCGTCACCGGCGCATACACGCTCCAGCCTGCCTCGAAGCGATCCGCCGCCAATCCGTCCGTGGGATAATCCAGACCGCGCGACCGGATCCATTCCGTTACCAGCGAGATCGCTTTCGCCCCATCCATGTGTCAACACTCCCGTCGTTTCTTGCCGTCACCATGCGTGGGAAATCGAGGGCTGCGGAAGCTCCGGCGGCTCGGCAGCCACTTTCTCCTCGGGTATCGCAGCACTCGGTAGCTGGGACTGGTCCCAAGCCCGGAGAGATACTGTGCGATCGTCCAGTTGGGCGGGAGGGATCGCGGGTGACGGTCAGAGAGTTCGTTCCACAGGTGTTGCCGGGTTCCATGCGCAGCCTGTCGAGCGGAGTGCCGCCGGCACCGCCGGGTGCGATCTTCGCACTGGCCGCCGGCGGCGGGTTCGCCATGCCGCCCCGGAAGTTCACGCTCCATTTCGGCCGGGGCAAGGACGATGTTCATGTACCGATCGGCCTCAACGATCCGTACGTCAGCCGATTGCACGGTGTGCTGGTGTGTGACGGCCGGGAATGGTGGATGCGCAACCGCGGCAAGCTGCCGATCCGGCTGCCGGGCGAGGCGATGCTGCTGTCCGGCCACGAACTGCCGATCGAAGCCGGCTACACGCCGATGTTCATTGGTTCCTCGAAGGGCCGGTCTCATCTGCTGGAGGTCTACGTTGTCGATTCGCCGGCCACCGGCATCGACGGCGAACAACACAGCCGGACTACGAAGGCACCGGATGTTTACGACCTGAACCCGGTGGAGCGGCTGGTGCTGACCGCGCTGGCCCAGCGGTACCTGCGCCAGGAGCGCTATCCGCAACCGGTGTCGTGGAACCAGGTGGCCGACGACCTCAACCGGCTTCCGGGCGGCAGGCAGTGGACACCGAAGATCGCGGCGCACGTTGTCGGCGCGGTGCGCGAACGGCTGGCGGAGGGCTCCGATCCGATTCCCGGCATCCGGCGTGAGGACGGGGTCGGCGAGCCGGTGGGCAATACGCTGAACCACAACCTGATTCAGGCGTTGCTGAGAAGCACCACGCTGATGCCCTCGGATCTGTATCTGCTCGGCGAGGACCCGGGCCTGGGATAGACGATCCCGACATGGACCAATTGCGAGGTTATGTTGACGTGGCGGGTTGGCGAGGTGACCGACGGCCGGTACGCGGTGACCGGGGTGCACGAGCAGGGCGGCATGGGCGTGGTGTACCGGGTCCGGCACCTGGTGTGGGACATCGACCTTGCGGTCAAGAGTCCGCGACCGGACCTGTTCCGTAGTACGGAGGATCAACGGCTGTTCGTCGCCGAGGCGGAGACGTGGGTGTCGCTGGGGCTGCATCCGTACGTGTGCAACTGCTATTACGTCCGCGTGCTCGACGGTGTGCCCCGGGTGTTCGCCGAGTACGTCCCGGGCGGCAGCCTGCATGAGTGGATCAACAACCGGCGCCTGTACGACGGCGCCCCGGCAGAGGTGCTGACCCGGATCCTGGACATTGCGACCCAGACCGCGTGGGGCCTCGACCATGCCCACAGCCACGGCCTGGTGCACCGGGATGTCAAGCCCGCCAACGTGTTGCTCGACCTCGAGGGCGGCGAGCAGGGCACGGTCACCGCGAAAATCACCGACTTCGGTCTTGCCCGAGCCCGGGCGATGGCGTCCACCATCAGCCCTGACGCGCCGCCCGACGCCAGCATTCCGGTACCCGGCGGCGATGGGATGACCCCGCGCTACGCCTCCCCCGAACAGGCGGCGGGCGAACCGGTCGGGCGGCGTACGGACATCTACAGCTTCGCGGTATCGGTTCTGGAGATGTGCGCCGGCGAGGTGACCTGGATGGCCGGGCCTGCGGCAGGCGCCGCGCTGGCCCGCTACCGCGCCGCCGACGCGGCAGGCGCCATTGTCGTCCCGACGACCCTCGGCGACCTGCTTGAGCGGTGCCTCCGGCAGGATCCCGCCGACAGGCCGAGTTCCATGGCCGGCGTCGCCGCCGAGCTGATCGATATCTACCAGAGCGTCACGGGCCACACTTACCCACGCCCGCCGGCCGGTGCGGCCGACCTGCTCACGGACGAACTCAACAACCGGGCGGTGTCGCTGCTCGACCTCGACCGGCAGGCCGAGGCCGAAAGCGCCTTCGCCCGGGCGCTGGCGGCCGATCCGCAGAACGCGCGGGCCATCTACAACGCCGGACTGGCCAGGTGGCGCCGCGGCGCCATCACCGACGAAGCGCTCATCGCCGAAATCGAGGCGACCCGCGCGGACACCGGCGATCCGTGGGAGGTGCGGTACGCGCTCGCCCAGATCCACCTGGAGCGCGGCGACCTCGGCACCGCCCGTGCGTTGCTAGACGCGCTGGCCCGGGAGCGGCCGGATGAGCCGGAGGTGCTCCCCGCTCTGCGCATGATCCGGTCCGGTGAGATCGTCGACGCCCGCTCCGATCGCGGATGGCCGGTGCCCTGGCCGCTGCGCCCGCCCCCTGACGATCTCTGGCACGTCGACGAGCCAGAGGAACAGGTCGCGCTCGCCCTCACCCCCGACGGCCGGTTCATCGCGGCCGGCGGCTGGGACGGCCGGGTCCGCGTGTGGGACGTCCACAGCGGGCAGTGCATGTGGACGCTCGAGGGACACCACCGACCGGTGCACGCGGTCGACCTCACGCCGGACGGGCGCTTCGCCGTCTCCGTCTGCGCGGACGAGAGCGTGCGCTTCTGGGAGCTGGCCAAGCGCCGGCGGGATGGTTCGCCCAAGGGCCGCCTCCTGTACGCCAGCCCCAATCCGCCGTCCTGGGACGGCGGCGACGGGCTTGGTGAGCTGGCGCTGCGCGTCGAGCACACGGCGATCCAGCTCACCGCCGATGGACGCTTCGCCCTTTATGCGGGCCTGGACCGCGCGTTCCAGGTCTGGGATATCCACAGCGGACAGGTGAGGACGCTCGACGAGGCCGCGGCCGGGCGGTTGGTGGCGATCAGTGCCGACGGCCGCCGGGCGCTGTCCGTCGGCTGGCGCGGGCGTGGAAACGTCCAGGAACGCCTTACGCGACTGTCCAATCTGTCCGGCGGACGCGGAGTCGAGGGGGAACGCGTCGTACGCGTGTGGGATCTGGCCGACGGCCGGTGCCTGCGGGAGCTTACCGGCGACAAGTCCGCGGTGACCGCCCTGTGCCTCAGCGCCGACGGCCGTTTCGCGGCCGCCGGATGCCACGGCGGGACGATTCGCGTCTGGGACCTCGACGATGGTCGCTGCGTGCACGTTCTGACGGGCGGGACCACGCCCGACACCCTGTCCCTCGACGCCGACGCGCGGTTCCTGCTGTCCGGTACTCGCTATTCCGATGGCGTCCAGGTGTGGGAGCTGGACCACGGCCGATGCCTGCGGACCTTCCAGGCACACCCGGGCGGAACGACCGTGGTCCGGCTGGACGCCGACACCCGGTCCGCGCTGTCGACCGGCCAGGACCGGACGGTCCGGCGGTGGCGACTGCCCAACGGGTATTCCGCCGCGCCGATGCTGAGCCGGCCGCGCCGGCACGTCGAGCTGAGCCGACTGGGCGGGCAGGTGGACGCGCTGATCAGCGAGGCGGACCGGGCGATGGCGGCCGAGCGTTTCCCGGCGGCGCTCGATCTGCTCCGGCAGGCGCGCGCGGTCGAGGCGCACGAGCGGGCGCCACGCGTCATGTCCGCTTGGTGGCGGCTGGGCCGCCGCGCCGTGCGTACGGGTCTGCGGGCGGCCTGGTCGTCGCGGGCCTGGCACGTGGGCGAGACGAGCGCGGTCGACCTGTCCGGCGACGGCCGGATCGCGGTGTCCGGCGGCCGCGACGGGACGGTCCGGCTGTGGGACG
>DASQPY010000100.1:0-4594 GCA_035643735.1 Actinoallomurus sp.
CACCGAGAACTACCACGAGTGCTACCACTGCCCGCTCATCCACCCGGAGCTGTGCGCGGTCTCACCGCCGGCCAGCGGCGACAACTACGACCTGCCGGGCGCCTGGGTCGGCGGCTCGATGGACCTTCGCGACCACGCGGAGACGATGTCGCTGGACGGGCGGTCCGGGGGCGCCTTCATCCCGGGCGCCGACCGCCGCCGGGTGCACTACTTCGGGCTGCTCCCGGACCTGCTGATCTCGCTGCACCCCGACTACGTGATGACCCACCGCCTGCGGCCGCGCGCGCCGGGCCGTACCGGGATCGAGTGCTCCTGGTACGTCCCGGAGGGCGTGCGCGACGCGGGCTACGCGGTGGAGTTCTGGGACCGGACGAACCGCCAGGACTGGACCGCCTGCGAGTCGGTGCAGCGCGGCCTGGCCTCACCGCACTTCCGTCCGGGCCCGTTCGCCCCGAACGAGGACGCCGTGCACACGTGGGTGCGCACGATCGCGCTGGCCTACCAGGGCGAGCCTCCGCCGTGGGTCATCGCCGGACCGGGGGTCTCACGAAGGCGATGGCCAGGACCAGCGCCACCGCGGCGAAGGCCGTCGCCACCGCGAACGCGACGGCGGTGCCGTGCACCTGACCGCCGTGCCTGCTCGCGGTGCCGAAGATCGAGACCAGGACGGCCATGCCCAGCGCGCCGCCGACCTGCTGCATGGTCTGCAGCATGCCCGAGGCCGCCCCGGAGTCCTCACGCCGCACGCCGGACAGGATGGTGAGGGTGACCGGCAGGAAGACCAGGCCGGCCCCCAGCCCGAACAGGATCATCGGGACGAGCACGTCCGAGGCGTACCCGCTGGTGGCGGACAGGCGTGTCAGCCACAGCATTCCCAGGATGATGAACGGCAGGCCGGTCAGCATGAGCCGTCGCGGCCCGAACCTGGGCACCAGCTGGGGCGCCAGCCGCGCGACGCCGAACAGCAGGCCGGTCATCGGCAGGAACGCCACCCCGGCCTTCAGCGGGCCGAAGCCGAGGGAGTTCTGCAGGAACTGGACCAGGAAGAAGAACATCCCGAACATCGCCGCCGCGAGCAGCAGCATGATCAGGTAGGCCCCGGACCGGGCGCGGTCGGTGAACAGCCGGAGCGGCACGACCGGCTGCCGCGCACGTGCCTCCACGGTGACGAACGCCGCGAGCAGAACGACCCCGGCGGCGAACGCCAGCAGGGTGGTCGAGTCGCTCCAGCCCGCGTCGGAGGCGCGGATGAAGGCGTAGACCAGGGTGATCATGCCGGTGACGGACGTGACCGCCCCGGCGATGTCGAGACGGCCCCGGTGCCGTTCGGTCTCCTCGATGAACAGCGGTGCGATCAGCAGCACCGCGACGCCGACCGGCACGTTGATGAACAGCACCCAGCGCCAGGAGAGCCAGTCGGTGAGCACGCCGCCGAGGATCAGGCCGACGGACGCGCCCGCCGAAGACGTGGCGGAGAAGATGCTCAGCGCCCGGTTCCGCTCGGCGCCTTCGGCGAAGTTCGTGGTGACGAGGGCCAGTGCGCCGGGCGCCGCCAGGGCCGCCCCGACGCCCTGCACCCCCCGCGCCACGAGCAACCACGCCGAGGACGTGGCGAGCCCGCCGAGGAGTGAGGCGAGCGTGAAGACCGCGATCCCCGCGAGGAAGACGCGGCGGCGGCCGAGCACGTCACCGGCACGACCGCCCAGCAGGAGCAGGCCGCCGAATGCGAGGGAGTAGACGTTGGTCACCCACGACAGGCCGGTCGCGGAGAAGTGCAGGGTGTGCTGGATCTTGGGCAGGGCCACGAACACGACGGTCGCGTCGAGCACGACCATGAGCTGGCACGCCACGATGACGGCCAGCGAGATCCCGGGATGACGCGCGTGCCGTGGCGGTCTCCCGGCAAATGATGTGTCCCGCGTGGAGACGGTCTGCTGGGACATGAGTCATAGACTCCTTCTGCAGGAAGAGTGCCGGGCGTCCCCCGAAGTGGCTGTCGGAGCCGCCCGACCTTAACCGGAGGGTGCCTCCGCTACGATACGGAGGTACCCTCCGGTACGCAACCCGTTCCGGGAGGAGCGATGACGACCGCCGGGCAGCGCCCCATGCGCGCTGACGCGCGCCGCAACTACAAGCGGCTGCTCACCGAGGCCAAGCGCGCGTTCCTCGAGCACGGCGCCGAGGTGCCGTTGGAGGACATCGCGCGGAGCGCCGGGGTCGGCATCGGCACGCTGTACCGCCACTTCCCCACCCGCCTGGCGCTGCAGGAGGCCGTCTACCACGAGGAGGTGGACGAGCTGTGCACGAAGGCCTACGAGCTGGTGGAAAGCGAGTCCGGCGGTGAGGCGCTGCCCGCCTGGATGCGCTCGTTCACCACCTACGCCACCAACAAGCGCGGGCTGATGCAGACGATGAAAGAGGTCATCGACCGGCGTTCGGACCTGTTCAGCCGCTGCCACGACGAGATCCAGGAGGCGGCCGGGGCGGTGCTCGCGGCGGCCAAGGACGCCGGGACCGTACGGCCGGAGGTGAGCGTTTCGGACCTGCTCCGCCTCACCCACGGGCTTTCCGTGGCGACCCAGCACGTCCCCGAGGACGCCGACCGGCTGCTGTCCTACCTGCTGGACGGCCTGCGCCCGCAGGGCTGAACGATCATCGCCGGGAATGCCCGGCCGATGCGGATCCGTTACCTCCTGAGACCCCCATCAGGAGAGGACGATCGTGTGACGGCCACCGCCGAGCGAACGACGTACGCCACGGCGGGCCGGGTGGAGCGACTCCGCCTCTTCCTCGTCCTGGGTGCGCTGAGCGCGATCGGCCCGCTGTCGATCGACATGTACCTCCCGGCCCTGCCGAAGCTCACGCACGACCTGTCGGCCGGCGCCTCTCTCGTCCAGCTGACTCTGACGGCCTGCCTGGTCGGCCTGGCCGCCGGGCAGGTGGTGGCCGGACCGCTCAGCGACATGTGGGGACGCCGGCGCCCGATGCTGGCCGGCATCGTGATCTACACGATCGTCTCTCTGCTGTGCGTGGTGGCGCCCACCGTGCAGCTGCTGATCGTGTTGCGGTTGATCCAGGGAGTGGCGGGCGCGGCCTGCATCGTGATCTCCCGCGCGATGGTGCGCGACATGCACGACGGCCCGGCCGTGGCGCGGTTCTTCTCGCTGCTGATGCTGGTCAACGGCGTCGCGCCGATCGCCGCGCCGGTGATCGGCGGACAGGTCCTGCGCGTCACGTCCTGGCGCGGCGTGTTCGTCGTCCTGACCGTGATGGGCGCGCTCATGGCGGTCTCGGCGCTCGGCCTGCGGGAGACACTGCCACCGCCGGAGCGGCACACGGGCGGTCTGCGCGCCGCCCTTCGGACCTATCGCGAGCTCTGCGCCGACCGGGTGTTCGTGGGGTACGCACTGGCGGGCGGGCTGGCGTTCGCGGCGATGTTCGCCTACATCTCCGGGTCGCCGTTCGTCACCCAGAACATCTATGGCCTGTCGCCCCAGGCGTTCAGCCTGATCTTCGCGGTCAACTCCCTGGGCATCGTCGCGCTCGGCCAGGTGAGCGGGCTGCTGTCCGGACGGGTCCGGATGACGACGCTGCTCGCCACCGGCCTCGCGGTCTCCCTGACCGGAGGCCTGCTGCTCGTGATCGCGGTGTTCGCCGGTCTCGGCCTGACCGTCGTGCTGGCCGGGCTGTTCCTCGTCGTGGCCGCGATCGGGCTGGTCATGCCCAACTCGGCCGCCCTCGCGCTGTCCGGCCGCCCGCCCAACATCGCGGGCAGCGCCTCGGCGCTGTTCGGCCTGACCCAGTACGTCATCGGCGCCGCCGCCGCGCCGCTCGTCGGCGTGGCCGGCTCGCACTCGGCCGTCCCGATGACCCTCGTCATCGTCGCCAGCGCGGCCGCCGCCGTGCTCGTCCTCGCGGCCCTCACCCGGGGGCACCGGACCGCCTGAGCCACTGGGCCGCCTGAACCACTGGGGATGACGCCCGCCGGAGGGTGCGGGTCAACCGATCGGCTGATGGGGTGATCCACCCCCGCCGTACCCGGGCGGTCGATCCGCCACAGGGGTGCCGCGGGCGATGCTCAGGACCGTACCCGGAAGAACCAGGGAGCGGTCATGGCGGTCATCGAAGCCAGCAATCTGCACAAGCGCTACGGCGGCACGGTCGCCGTGGACGACGTGTCGTTCAAGGTCGAAAGAGGCGAGATCTTCGGCATCCTCGGCCCGAACGGCGCGGGCAAGACCACCACGGTGGAGTGCGTCGAGGGACTGCGGACGCCCGACCGCGGCACGGTCTCGGTGCTCGGGCTGGACCCCCGCCACGACCGTGCGGAGCTCACCCAGCGGGTCGGCGTGCAGCTGCAGCAGAGCGAGCTGCCGGAGAAGATGAAGGTCGCCGAGGCGCTCGAGTTCTACAGCTCCTTCTACCGCGAGCCCGCCGACTGGGAGCGCCTCATCGACGACCTGGGGCTCGCCGACAAGCGCAACGCCCGGTCCGGCAAGCTGTCCGGCGGTCAGAAGCAGCGGGTGTCGATCGCGCTCGCGCTGGCGGGCAGCCCGGAGATCGCGATCCTGGACGAGCTCACCACCGGCCTCGA
>DASQPY010000101.1:0-6161 GCA_035643735.1 Actinoallomurus sp.
CGTAACGGACGGCTGGCCTTCTGAGACTCGCGCGGCGCCCACACTGAGCCCCGGCGTGAGGAGACCGCAAGGTCTGTCCCCGCAAGCCCGGCAGCACGGCATCGCGGCCCTCCGCTCTCGGCCACCGAGTTATCCACAGAACGTGGTTCCACTACCACCCTTTGTCATCTTCCGGCAATTTCAAGGCCGGAGGTGAGGTACATGCGCGCGAAAGACGTGCTCGGAAGGCTTGGCGAGGAAGCGGCCGCGAGGCATCTGGCCGGACTCGGATGGACGATCATTGAGCGCAACTGGCGCTGCCCGGAAGGCGAGCTCGACATCGTGGCCAGCGATGGGGCCGGTCTCGTGGTGTGCGAGGTGAAGACCCGATCCGGCCTCGTTTATGGCGCTCCCGTGGAGGCCGTCACGCCCGCCAAGGCGGCGCGGCTCCGCCGGCTCGCCTCCCGTTGGGTGGCCATGCACGGCATCGCGCAGACGACCGTACGCATCGATGCCATCGGGCTCGTGTCCGAGGGCGGCGGGCGGTTCAGCATCGATCATCTGAAGGGAGTGTGCTGAATGGCGCTCGCCCGCACCCGGGCCGTGGCTCTCTTCGGCGTGGACGGTCAGATCGTCGACGTGGAGGCCGCGATCACCAACGGCGTCCCGGGTCTGCATCTGGTCGGCCTTCCGGACACGGCGCTCAGCGAGGCGCGCGACCGGGTCCGCGCGGCGATCCTTCATAGTGGCGAAAACTGGCCCAATCGGCACGTGACCGTGAGCCTCTTCCCGGCCAGCCTGCCCAAACGAGGAAGCGGCTTCGACATCGCCATCGCCGTCGCCGTCCTCGGAGCCGGCGAGGCACTGCCGATCGACGCCTGCGCGGGTCTGGTGATGATCGGAGAGCTCGGCCTCGACGGACGGATCCGCCCGGTGTCCGGCGTTCTTCCCGCGGTGCTCGCCGCGGCTGACAGCGGAGCCGGCACGGTCATCGTCGCGAAGGGCAACGCCGCCGAGGCGTCCCTCGTACCCGACGTGAAGGTGGTCGCGGTGGGATCCCTGCGCGCCCTGCTGGCCCGGCTGCGCGACCTGCCCCCACCCGAGGAGCCGGATGACGAGCCCGACGGCGACGGGCTCGCGCCGCACACCGACGGGCTGGCCGCACGTTCCAGGGCCCGGCGCGGCGACCTCGACCTCGCCGACGTCCGCGGACAGGCCGAGGGCCGCAAGATCCTGGAGATCAGCGCCGCCGGGGGTCACCACGTCTGCTTCATGGGCCCGCCAGGCTGTGGGAAGACGATGCTCGCCGAACGCCTCCCCACGCTCCTGCCCGACCTCGAACGCGGTGCGGCGCTGGAGGTCACCGCGATTCACTCGGTCGCCGGCACGCTCCCCGCCGGACAACCGTTGATCACCCGGCCACCGTTCCAGGCACCACACCACACGGCGTCGCGGGCGGCCCTGGTCGGAGGCGGCAGCGCCCGGCAGATCCAGCCGGGAGCCGCATCCCTCGCGCATCGGGGCATCTTGTTCCTGGACGAGGGCCCGGAGTTCGGCGGCGGCGTCCTCGATGCGCTACGCCAGCCGCTGGAGGAGGGCGAAGTCATGATCGCCCGTTCGGGCGCGACCGCCCGCTTTCCCGCCCGGTTCACAATGCTGCTCGCGGCCAACCCGTGTCCCTGCGCGGCCCCGAAGGTACGCGACTGCAGCTGCGCGCCATCGGTACGACGCCGATACCTCGCTCGGCTGTCCGGACCACTGCTCGACCGCGTCGATCTCAAGTCCCGGCTGAAAGAGGTGACACGTGCCGAGCTCCGCTACGACCTCGCACTCGCCGAATCCAGCAAAGTCGTCGCCGAACGCGTGCTCACCGCGAGAGACCGCACCCGGCGACGCCTGGCCGACACCCCGTGGCGCACCAACGCCGAAATCCCCGGCCGGGAACTACGGCGCAGATTCGCCCCACCCGGCCAGGCCCTGGCGACACTCGACCGCCCCCTCGCCGACGGCCGCCTGAGCGCCCGAGGCCTGGACCGCGTGGTCCGCGTCGCCTGGACCCTCACCGACCTCATCGGCAAGGAGAGACCCACCACCGACGAGATCAACCAGGCCCTGGCCTTATGGGAGGGACGCACGTAACCGGAGCCAGCACCTTGATCACCCCAACCACCGGCGGACAACGGGCCCGACCGCCGCCACACGCTCCATCCCCGGCGACCGCACGCCCACTGCCGCTCCCCGCACCGCCGCCGACGCCCACGGCCACGCCCACGCCCACCCACGTCCACGTCCACGTCCACGTCCACGAGGGATCACGGATCACGGATCACGCCGGGGCCACAGATACCGGACACCGGAAACGGGGCAAGGGACACCGGACAACGGGCAGTGGGCGGCCAGACCCGTTTGGCATCCGGCCACGGGCACCGCACACCAGCGGCGGGCAGCCGGTCAGCGGGCTACGCGTAGCCCGTTGGGCGCATCACCGCATTTCCGAGCATTACGCGTTGCAGACCACCGGCAGAACCCCTACCGGAAGATCCAAACGACTCAGGAGGCAGCACGTGATCGTCCCCATTGAGGAACGGTTGGCGCGGGCCGTACTGACCTGCATGGCTGAGCCCGGCGACGAACGCTTAGGCCGCCTGATCGAGCAGGAAGGAGCCCAGGACGCGCTCGCGGCCGTGCGCTCCGGTGTGGCTCCCGCCGGGTCGGACCGGGTCGAGCTTGAGAAACGATTCCCCGCCTGGCAGGCACGGCTGTCCGAGGCCCACCCCGAGCGCCTCCTCGTCACCTGCGAGGAGAGCGGCGGCCGGCTTGTATGCCCGGGTGAGTCGGAGTGGCCTTCGCAGCTCGACGACCTGGGTGCCGGTCGTCCCTATGCGTTGTGGGTACGCGGCGATCAGGATCTGCGGTTCGGCTGCCTGAGATCGGTCGCGCTGGTGGGGGCTCGCGCCGCGTCGGCGTACGGCATCCATGTGGCCGCCGAGATGGCCGCAGAACTAGCGGACCACAAATGGACCGTGGTCAGCGGCGGCGCGTACGGCATCGATGCCGCAGCACACCGCGGAGTGCTCAGCGCCGACGGCCTGACCGTGGCAGTACTCGCGTGCGGAGTGGACGTGACCTATCCGAGCGCCCACGCGGGCCTGTTCACAGAGATCGCACGGAGCGGCCTCCTGGTCAGCGAACTACCGCCCGGAGCGACCCCGACCCGCCCACGCTTCCTGATCCGGAACAGAGCCATCGCGGCACTGACGCGCGGCACGGTCGTGGTCGAAGCGGCCCAGCGCAGCGGCGCGATCAGCACGGCCCGCCATGCCCGCGACCTCAGCCGCGCCGTGATGGTGGTACCAGGCCCGGTGACTTCACCGACGTCCGCGGGCTGCCACACGCTACTGCGCGAATGGGGCGAAGCCGTCTGCGTGACCGACGCCTCCGACGTTCTCGACCGCGTCGGTCTCATCGGCGACGACATGGCCCCTCAACGCCGTGGCCCGGTCCTCGACCGCGACCATCTGGGCCCGGCGGCACGCGATGTGCTTGAAGCGCTCCCGTCACGCGGCGGAGCCGGCGCCGCCCGCATCGCGGTGACCGCCGGAGTAGACCTCGACACCGCCCTGACCTGCCTGGGCGCCCTCGCCGCAGGCGGTTTCGTCGAACGCTGCTCGAAAGGATGGAAACTACGCCCCGCCCCCTGACATGTGGGGCCGGGCAGCTTGGCCTAGGTACTCCGCTCGGCCAGTTCGGCCCGGGAAGCTCGGCCCGGCCAGTTCGGCCCGGAAAGCCCGGCCCGGCCCAGAAGGCCCGACCCAGGAAGCAGGTCCAGGAAGCTCGGCCCGGAGAGCTCGAGAGGTCAGGCAGGCTCGTTCGACGTGCGGGTCCCATTGCGCACTATCCCCTCCGGGTCGGGGGACGTGCTTTTCCCGCCGACTCGGGGAGGCGCTGTACTTCCCCGCATGGCAGGCGCGTCCGGTTCCCCTGGCTGAGGGGACGTGCTGCTTGTTGTCAGCTTTCGGGGAGTTCGAGATCGCTCTTGGCGAGTTCTTCGACGTTGACGTCCTTGAAGGTCACGACACGGACGCTCTTGACGAAGCGGGCGGGACGGTACATGTCCCACACCCAGGCGTCCTGCATGGACACCTCGAAGAAGACCTCGCCGTTTTCGGTGCTGCGCACCTGCAGGTCGACCGTGTTGGTCAGGTAGAAACGGCGCTCGGTCTCCACGACGTACGCGAACAGGCCCACGACGTCGCGGTATTCGCGATAGAGCTGGAGCTCCATCTCAGTCTCGTATTTTTCGAGATCCTCTGCGCTCATGGCCGTTCCCCTCCCCGTACTGCCGGCTCAGGCGACGTCCGCCTGGCCGGCGGTATCTTCATACTCTGACGCGTCCCAATCAGTTTCCCCAGTGATGGGAGCATCTTCTTCCTCCGTGGTTCCCGCAACCACGATCGTCTTCCCGATTTCCCCATTCGCCGCTCGTGCCACGTTGATGAACGAGTGACGGTGTTCGGGACATGGACCGTGCTTACTAAGCGCCGCAGTGTGCGCACGCGTGACATATCCCTTGTGCACGGCGAAACCGTAGTCCGGGTACTGCTCGTGAAGCTCGACCATGATCCGGTCTCGTGTCACCTTCGCCACGATCGAGGCGGCGGCGACGCACGCGGCCACCCGGTCACCCTTGGGTACCGGCAGGCCCGGTACGACCAGGCCGGGCACCCGGAACCCGTCCGTGAGCACGTACCCGGGCACCATGTTCAGGCCCGCAAGCGCTCTGCGCATCCCGGCGATGTTGCAGCGGTGCAGCCCGATCCGGTCGATCTCTTCCCTTGACACGATCAACGCACTCCACGCCGACGCCGTGGCAGTGATCTCCGCGTACAACTGCTCCCTCCGCTTCGGGGTGAGCAGCTTGGAGTCGGCCAGCCCTTCAAGGCGGCCCCGGCGCCCCGGAGCGAGCACGACCGCGGCGACCACGAGCGGCCCCGCACACGCACCCCGCCCTGCCTCGTCCACCCCGGCGACAGGGCCGAACCCGGCGCGTTCGAGCACCCGCTCATAGGCATACAACCCGGCGTCGCGCCGGGGAGTGAGACCACGAGGTCGATGAGCCCGGACATCGATGTGCACATCAGGCAGGGTACGTCGCCGACCACCAAGCTCGGGCCGGAACGCCACGGGACAGCCCAACTGACGAACTCATTGGGGGCGACAACTGATCAGGACACGCCCCGCGCTTTAGGCTCCTCGCCACGAGCAACGTCGTGTAAACGCCGCTGATACGAGGCCAAGGGCCTCCTGAAGTGCGGGAATGGGCAGATCACCCGCAGCTGGCTGCCGAGCGCGAAGATGGCGCCGAGGTGCACCATGCCGGCCGTGCCACCCCTGAAGATCACACTGCGGGACCGGACCAGATGTCCCCGCGGCGGAGCGCCGCTGCCATCGGGCATCTTCGGACTGGGGACCTCGGGAGTCGGCAGGTCCCCGGTGCCCGGAAGTCCGCCGCCGGGCTGCTGTCCCTGGCCGGCCGGTCCCCTCAGGCCGGGCCAGTCGCCCTTCCGGTCCGGAGGATGGTCATGGGCATCGATCTTCAGATGCCCGCCAGGCCCGGACGATGCGGCGGGCCGGCCGGCCGATCGCGGACGCGGCGTAGCCACGCTGGTACGCATGGACTGCGGGCAGGCCGGGCGGCGCCGGTCACCGGCACCGCTCCGCCATGGACCGCGCGGGGTGCGCCCACGCCGTGCGCCCATGCCGGTCCCTGGTCTGCGGTAAGCGAGCAAAGTTCACCTGGCCTGGATTCCCACGAACGCGCACAGTGACCGGTCAATGCCCTCTCACGGACTCCGGCCTCGGCCAAGATCTCATGACCGGGCGGCGCGGCCCGACCTCCGCGGCGAAGTCAGGCAGGGGCCCAGCCGACACGGGGACGACCTGAAACGGGCCAGGCCGAACCCCCCCGCGCCGGAAGATCAACCGGAGGAGGCCCGGCGTGACCGCAGGCGTCGGCGGATCAACGTCACCGGGACCGCGCCCACGAACCCGAGCGCCAGTGGGGCAGCAGGCAGCGTGTCGTTCGGCAGGGCCAGGCCAGGCGTGCCGAAAGTGGACGGGATTGACAGCGACTTGATCCGCGACAGCGGCCAGACGACCACGAAGGCGCGGCCGATCACCCG
>DASQPY010000102.1:0-10140 GCA_035643735.1 Actinoallomurus sp.
CGACCTCGACCGTGCGCCCGGACAGCCGCGCCGCCTCCCGTATCGCTGCGCGGTGGCCGAGCGCGAGACTCTCCAGGATGCAGCGGACCGTCGCGGCCCGGTCCGCGGGCGGCCGCTGGCCGGTCCGCTCACAGTGGGCGGCGATCCGCGCCGGCATGTCGCCGGGCGCCAGGAACTCCTGGTCGCCGGGGTCCACGAGCGCGGCGAACGGCGGGGCGTCCGCCGCGGCGGCGAGGAGCGCGGGCAGGGACTCCTCGGCCCGCCAGGTGCGCAGCGACTCCTGCAGCAGCCACAGTCCCATGATGTTGCGCAGGTAGCGGATGGTTCCGTCGACGCCGACCTCATTGGTGAACCCGGACCTGCGGCTCTCGGCGGTCAGCACCGGGGCGGTCAGCTCCACGCCGGCGAGCGACCAGGTGCCGCACGAGACGTATCCGAAGCGGTCATCCGACGCGGGGACCGCGAAGACGGCCGAGGCCGTGTCGTGCGAGCCCACCGCCGTGACCGGCAGCGACGCCGGCAGTCCGGTCTCGGCGGCGACCTCGGCGCGCAGGGTCCCCGCGGTGGTGCCGGGCCGGCGCAGCGGCGCAAAGAGCCGGCGCGACAGGCCGAGCCGCTCGATGAGCGGGTACGCCCACTCGCCGGCACGCACGTCGTACAGGCCGGTGGTCGAGGCGTTGGTCACCTCGGCGCCGACCTCGCCGGTGAGCCAGTAGGTGAGCAGGTCGGGGATCATCAGCAGCGTCCGTGCCCGCGGCGGCGGGATCGAGGCCACCAGCTGGTAGACGGTGTTGAACGGCAGGAACTGCATGCCGCTGACGTCGTACAGGGTCTCCGCGCCGACCTGGGCGACGACCCGTTCCATGACGCCGTCCGTACGGCCGTCGCGGTAGTGCACCGGGTTGCCGATGAGCGCGCCGGAGGAGTCCAGCAGCCCGTAGTCCACGGCCCATGAGTCGATGCCGATCGAGTCGGCGCCACCGGCGTCCCGCAGGCCGTCGAGGATCTCGCGGTACAGGCCGAGGACGTCCCAGTGCAGCGTGCCGGCCACGCGTACGGGCCGGTTGGCGAACCGGTGCGTCTCGTGCAGCGTCAGCCGGTCCTCGCTCACCTGAGCGAGCATCACCCGGCCGCTGGAGGCCCCGAGATCCACCGCGGCGTAGGTACCCATCTCAGCTGCTCGACTCGCGGACGACCAGCTCGGGCTGGAACATGATCTGCTGGTGCGCGTGCCCCTCGGGGTCGTCGCACTCGTCCAGGAGCAGCTCCGTGGCGATCTTTCCGAGCTGGTAGGTCGGCTGGCGGACCGAGCTGAGGGGTACGGCGGCGGCCGAGCTGAACTCGATGTCGTCGTAGCCGATGAGGGCGACGTCCTGCGGGACGCGCACCCCCGCCTGCGACAGGACCCGGAGCACGCCGAGGGCGAGCAGGTCGTTCGCGCAGAAGACGGCGTCCGGCAGCCCGTCACTCAGGAGAGTGCGGCCGGCCGCCTGCCCGCCGTGCGCGTTCATCTCGGGGACGACGATGTCGGCCAGGCCGCCGGCGGGAAGCCCCGCCGACTCCAGTGCTCGCAGGGCGCCGCGGCGGCGGTCGCTGCACTGGCGGATCGCCCGCGGGCCGCTCACGAAGGCCAGGCGCCGGGCGCCGCCCTCGATGAGGTGGCGCACCGCGATCTCGCCGCCCGCGACGTCGTCCACGGCGACCGAGCACACGTCACCCGAGGCGGGGTGGTCCACGAACACGACCGCGACCCCGCGATCGCGCAGCCGCAGCAGACTGGAGGTGTCGTCCGCCGCCGGGGTGATGAGCACGCCGCGTACGCGCTGCTCGGCGAGCACCCGCAGGTTGCGCGACTCCTTCTCCGGCGACTCGCCCGAGTTGCAGAGGATGACGGCGTGGTCGCGGGCGCTGACGACGTCGTCGACGCCGCGTGCGACCTCGACGAAGAACGGGTTGCCCACGTCCAGCACGACGAGCCCGACGGCGCGGCTCTGGCCGGCCCGCAAGGTCGAGGCCGAGCCGTTGCGGACGAAGCCGAGCTCGCGAATGGCCTGCTCGACCCGCGAACGCGTCGCGGCGGCGACGCGCTCCGGCCGGTTCAGCACGTTCGAGACCGTGCCCGGGGACACGCCCGCCCGCTGCGCGACCTCCTTGATACCCACGGTGACCATCGCTCTGCCGTGCCTCTCTCCCTGCAAGTGGCGTTCACTTTGGCGCGCTAATTAAAACGTGTCAACCGGTCGTGTACGGTCCTCAAGATCGTTTCGAGAGTGACCGTCTCGTTATCCGGAGAGTGTTTTCCCAGCTCAGACACATTGCAGCGGCATAATCGTGCCGAAGTCGGCCGATTCACCCTCTTGACGGATCCGGCGGTCAGACCTAGCGTCCCGGGTCAATCTCGTTAAAACGTTTTTACATCGTTCACCTACCGGGAGCGAAGCATGAGCGAGTCGCCTCCGATACTCGCGCTCGATCACGTCAGCATGGCGTTCGGCGCGGTGCGGGCACTCCAGGACGTCTCGATCGACCTGCGCGGTGGAGAGATCCATGCGCTCGCCGGTGAGAACGGCGCGGGCAAGTCCACGCTGGTCAAGATCCTTGCGGGCGTGCACCGTCCGGACGAGGGTCAGGTCCTGCTCGACGGGCGGCCACAGGACTTCCGCGGTCCCGGCGACGCGCAGCAGGCCGGCGTGGCCGTCATCTACCAGGAGCCGACGTTGTTCCCCGACCTCTCGGTCGCGGAGAACATCTTCATGGGGCGTCAGCCGCGCACCGGCCTCGGCCGGATCGACCGCCGCGCCCTGAGGGCGGCGACCGCGGCGCTGTTCGAGCGCCTCGGCGTCTCCCTGGACCCGGACCGGCCCGCGCGCGGCCTGTCCATCGCCGACCAGCAGATCGTCGAGATCGCCAAGGCGCTCTCCCGCGACGCTCGCGTCCTGGTCATGGACGAGCCGACCGCCGCGCTGTCCGGCAACGAGGTCGCGCGGCTGTTCACGGTCGCCCGTACGCTGCGCGAGCAGGACTGCGCGCTGCTGTTCATCTCGCACCGGCTGGAAGAGATCTTCGACCTGTGCCAGCGGGTGACGACGCTGCGCGACGGGCGGCTCATCGCGACCGAGGAGCTCGAGGGCCTGACCCCCGACGACCTCGTCCAGCGCATGGTCGGCCGCGAGCTCGACACGCTCTATCCCAAGCAGGAGACGACCGTCGGCGAGGCCGTACTCAAGGTCGAGCGGCTGACCCGCGAGGGCGTCTTCACCGACGTGTCGTTCGAGGTACGCGCGGGGGAGATCGTCGCGCTCGCCGGGCTGGTCGGGGCCGGCCGCAGCGAGGTGGCACGTGCCGTCTTCGGCGTCGACCGCTACGACGCGGGCTCGGTCACGGTGGGCGGCCGGCGGCTGCCCGGTGCCAGCCCCACCGCGGCGATGTCGGCCGGGATCGCGCTCGTGCCCGAGGACCGGCGCCAGCAGGGCCTGGTCATGGACGGCTCGATCGAACGCAACATCGGCCTGACCACGCTGCGCTCACTGCGCCGTGGTCCGGTCGTCTCCCGCCGGGCAGAGCGGGACCGGGCCGCCGACTGGGCGATCCGGCTTCAGCTGAAGTACGCGCGTCTGAGCGACGCGGTCGGCGTGCTGTCCGGCGGCAACCAGCAGAAGGTGGTGCTCGCCAAGTGGCTCTCTACCGAGCCGACCGTACTCATCGTGGACGAGCCGACGCGCGGGATCGACGTCGGCACCAAGGCCGAGGTGCACCGGCTCCTGTCGGAGCTGGCGGCCGACGGCCTGGCGGTCCTGATGATCTCTTCCGACCTGCCCGAGGTGCTGGGCATGGCCGACCGGGTGCTCGTCATGCACGAGGGGCGCCTCGTCGCCGAGATACCGCGGGCCGAGGCCACCGAGGAGACCGTGATGGCCGCCGCGACCGGCCGAACCCGGCAGGAGGCCGCGTGAACGACCGGAAGGCGGCGTGATGGCGACGATCACCACGACCGAGCCCGGCACCGAGACCGGAGGCGGTGGGCGCCGGCTCGTCGACACCGTCCTGCGCGCACGTGAGCTGAGCATCCTCGCCGCGCTGATCGTCCTCGTCGTCGTGACGACCGCGGCCAACTCCTCCTTCCTGTCCCAGCAGGGCGTCAAGGACATCTTCCTGAACGCCTCGATCCTCGCGCTGCTCGCGGTCGGGCAGACGATGGTCGTCATCACCCGCAACATCGACCTGTCGGTCGGCTCGGTGGTGGGCCTCGTCGCGTTCGCCTCGGGCAAGTTCGTCCTCGGCCATGACCGCAACATCGTCCTGGTGCTGATCCTGGGCATGGCGATCGGCGCGGTGTGCGGCCTGGTCAACGGCGTGCTGGTCAGCTTCTTCCGGGTGCCCGCGCTGGTGGTCACGCTCGGCACGCTGTACGTCATCCAGGGCCTGGACTACTACTGGGCGCACGGGCAGCAGATCAACGCCGCCGACGTGCCCAACTCGCTGCTGGAGCTCGGCAGCGGCAGCGTCCTGGGCATCCCGTACCTGCCGCTGATCACCGTCGTGGTCATGGTCGCCGTCGGGTACTACCTGCGCTCCTATCCGTCCGGCCGTGAGTTCTACGCGATCGGCTCGAACCCCGACGCCGCGCGGCTCGCGGGCCTGTCCATCCGCCGCCGGATCCTGACCGCGTACGCCTGCAGCGGGATCCTCGCGGGCCTGGCCGGAGTGCTGTGGCTGGCCCGGTTCGGGACCGTGGTCGCGGACGCGGCGCACGGCTGGGAACTGCGCGTGGTCGCCGCGGTCGTCGTCGGCGGCGTCGCCATCGTCGGCGGGCTCGGCACCGTGTACGGCGCCGCGCTCGGCGCCCTGCTGCTCACCACGATCGGCAGCGTCCTGGTGGTGCTGAAGGTCAACTCCTTCTGGCAGGACGCCATCTCCGGCCTCCTGCTGCTCCTGGCCATCAGTGTCGACCGCCTGCTCAGCCTGCGCGTCACCCGCGCGCTGCGAAGGAGGAACGTCCGTCATGGCGCCTGACGCACCCGCGAAGACGAGTTCGCCCGCCACTCCCGGTGCCGCGGCGAACCCCGTGACCCGGCTGGTCCGCTGGGACGTCATCGTCACCGCCCTGCTGATCGTGGTGTTCGTCGGCGGTGCCCTCGGCACGCCAGACTTCGCCACCGGCGACAACCTGTCCTTCGCGCTCGATGACCTCAGCGAGATCGCGCTGATCGCGCTCCCGATGACCCTGCTGGTCGTCGCCGCCGAGGTGGACCTCTCGGTGGCCTCGGTGCTGGGCCTGTCCAGCGCCCTGCTCGGCGCCCTGTGGGACGCCGGCTGGGCGATCGAGACCATCATCCCGGTGCTGATCATCGTCGGCGCGGTCGCCGGGCTGGTCAACGGACTGCTCGTCACCCGGCTCGGGCTGCCCTCGCTCGCCGTCACGATCGGCACCCTGACGCTCTACCGCGGGCTCGCCTATGTCGTGCTCGGGACCAAGGCGGTGGCCCAGTTCCCGCAGAACTACGCGGACCTGGCCACGAAGACCGTCCCGGGCACCCCGATCCCGTATCCGTTCGCGCTGTTCATCGTGGCGGCGATCCTCACCGCGGTCGTGCTGCACGCGACCGGGGCCGGCCGGGCGATCTTCGCGACCGGCGCGCAGGAGGAGGCGGCGTTCTTCGCGGGGATCCGGGTGAAGCGCATCAAGCTCCTGCTCTTCGTCGTCTCCGGCGTGGTCTCGGCCTTCGCCGGAGCGATCTACACGTTGCGTTACGGAAGTGCCCGCGCCGACAACGGTCTCGGGCTGGAGCTGGCCGTGATCGCGGCCGTGCTCCTCGGCGGCGTCGACTTCGACGGCGGTCGCGGCACCCTCGGGGGCGTTGTCGCGGGTGTCCTGCTGATCGGCCTGCTCCGCAACCTGCTCATGCTCCGTGACGTCGCGACCGAGATCCAGTCGATCGTCACGGGTCTGCTTCTCATCGTCTCGGTGCTCACGCCGCGGATCATCGCGGCAGTGCGCGAGGCGCGCCGACATCCCCGCGGGTCCATCTCCGCCTCATCCCAGTGAATTCAAAAGGGAGTTGAAATGCTGAAACGTCCAATGGCGGCCGTGGCACTCGTGGCCGCACTCGCCGTCGGTGCCGCCGCATGCGGTGGCACCACCAAGAACTCGTCGTCCGGCGACGACGGAAGCGCCGCGACGAGCGGTGCGAAGGCGAACCCGAACGCGCCGATCAAGAAGGGCCTCAAGGTCGCGTTCCTGCCGAAGCAGGTCAACAACCCGTACGAGACCATCGTCGACAAGGCCGGCATCGCCGGCGCCAAGGAGTACGGCGGCACGGCCAAGGAGGTCGGCCCGTCCGACGCCTCGGCCTCGTCCCAGATCTCCTACCTGAACACGCTGATCCAGCAGCGGCAGGACGCGATCCTCATCGCGGCCAACGACCCCAACGCCGTCTGTGGCCCCCTCAAGCAGGCCATGTCGCGCAAGATCGCCGTCGTCACGTACGACTCCGACGCGGCCAAGGAATGCCGCGACATCTTCATCAACCAGGCGAGCTCGGAGGAGATCGGGCGCAGCGAGGTCAAGGTGATCTCGGACCTGATCGGCGGCAAGGGCAAGATCGCGGTCCTGTCCGCGACGGCCAACGCCACCAACCAGAACACCTGGATCGGCTTCATGAAGGACGAGCTGAAGAAGCCGGAGTACGCCGGCATCCAGCTCGTCAAGGTCGCCTACGGCGACGACGACGACCAGAAGTCCTTCCAGCAGACCCAGGGTCTGCTCCAGGCGTACCCGGACCTGAAGGGCATCATCGCCCCGACCACGGTCGGCATCGCCGCCGCGGCCCGCTACGTCTCGGCCTCCAAGTACAAGGGCAAGGTCCAGGTCTCCGGCCTGGGCACGCCGAACCAGATGCGCAAGTTCGTCAAGGACGGCACCGTGAGCAAGTTCGAGCTGTGGAACCCGGGAGATCTCGGCTACCTCGCCTCGTACGCCGCGGCCGCTCTCGCCTCCGGGCAGATCACCGGCGCCCAGGGCGAGAAGTTCAAGGCCGGCAGGCTCGGCGAGCGGACCATCGGCGCGGATGGTGAGGTCATCCTCGGCCCGCCGACCGTCTTCGACAAGAGCAACATCGACAACTTCCACTTCTGACCGACCTCTGAGCACGACATGGCAGGGCCGCGCGGGCGCGGCCCTGCCACGGAAGGAGCCCTCCGTGCAGCGCGTCTGCTTCTTGCGATCAGTCCGCACCGACCGGCTGGAGGAGTACCGGCGGCGTCATGAGGCCGTCTGGCCGGACATGCAGGCCGCGCTGCGCGAGACGGGCTGGCACAACTACTCCCTCTTCCTGCGCGACGACGGCCTGCTCGTCGGCTACCTGGAGACCGATGACTTCCAGGCGGCCCAAGAGGCCATGGCGCGCACCGAGGTGAACGCCCGCTGGCAGGCCGAGATGGCGCCCTTCTTCGAGGAACTCGAGGGTCGGCCCGATGAGGGCATGGTGCCGCTCGCCGAAGTTTTCCATCTCGCATGAAGCTCGCATGAATCGGGGATTCTCGTGACCGACACAAAGGCCGTGAAGGCGGCACTGCGCACCCAGCACATCGAGACGCCGTCATGGGCGTACGGCAACTCGGGCACCCGCTTCAAGGTGTTCGCCCAGCAGGGCGTGCCGCGCACGCCGCAGGAGAAGATCGACGACGCGGCCCAGGTGCACCGGTACACCGGTGTCGCGCCGACCGTGGCGCTGCACATCCCCTGGGACCGGGTCGACGACTACGCGGCCCTGGCCGCGCACGCCCGCGACCGCGGCGTCGGCCTCGGGGCGATCAACTCGAACGTGTTCCAGGACGACGACTACATGCTCGGCAGCGTCACCAACCCCGACCCCGCCATCCGCAAGAAGGCGCTTCGCCACCTGCTGGAGTGCGTTGACATCATGGACGCTACCGGCTCCCGCGACCTGAAGCTGTGGTTCTCCGACGGCACCAACTACCCGGGCCAGGACGACATCCGGGCCCGCCAGGACCGGCTCGCCGAGGCGCTGAGCGCGGTGTACGAGCGCCTGGGCGACGACCAGCGGTTCCTGCTGGAGTACAAGCTGTTCGAGCCGGCGTTCTACACGATGGACGTGCCGGACTGGGGCACCGCGTACGCGCACTGCGCCCGGCTGGGCCCCAAGGCACAGGTCGTCGTGGACACCGGGCACCACGCGCCGGGCACCAACATCGAGTTCATCGTGGCGTTCCTGCTGCGGGAGAACAAGCTCGGCGCGTTCGACTTCAACTCGCGCTTCTATGCCGACGACGACCTGATGGTCGGCGCGGCCGACCCGTTCCAGCTGTTCCGCATCATGCACGAGGTCGTCCAGGGCGGCGGCTACGGCGAGCACGTGGCCTTCATGCTCGACCAGTGCCACAACATCGAGCCGAAGATCCACGGACAGATCCGCTCGGTGATGAACGTGCAGGAGGCCACCGCCAAGGCCCTGCTCGTCGACATCGACGAACTGCGCCGTGCTCAGCAGAACGGTGACGTGCTCGGCGCCAACGCGGTGCTGATGGACGCCTACAACACCGACGTACGCCCGCTGCTCGGCGAGCTGCGCGAGGAGATGGGCCTGGACCCGGACCCGGTCGCGGCCTACCGGCGGTCCGGCTACTTCGAGCGGGTCCGCGACGAGCGCAAGGACGGCCAGGCCGCCGGGTGGGGCGCCTGATGAGCACGGTCGACGATCTCCTGAACCGGTCCCACGCGCTGGGATCGGACCCCCGTAACACCAACTACGCGGGCGGCAACACCTCGGCCAAGGCCGTCGCCACCGATCCGGTCACCGCCACGCCCGTCGAGCTGATGTGGGTGAAGGGCTCCGGCGGCGACCTCGGCACGCTGAAGGCCGCCGGCCTGGCCGTACTGCGCATCGACCGGCTGCGCGCGCTCGTGGACGTGTACCCGGGCGTCGAGCGCGAGGACGAGATGGTCGCCGCGTTCGACTTCTGCCTGCACGGCAAGGGCGGGGCCGCACCCTCCATCGACACCGCGATGCACGGCCTGGTGGAGACGGCCCACGTCGACCACCTGCACCCCGACTCCGGCATCGCCGTGGCGACCGCCGCCGACGGCGAGGAGCTGACCCGGCAGATCTTCGGCGACCGGGTCGTGTGGGTGCCCTGGCGGCGGCCCGGCTTCCAGCTCGGCCTCGACATCGCCGCGATCCGCGCCGATCAACCCGAGGCGATCGGGGTGATCCTCGGCGGCCACGGCATCACCGCCTGGGGTGACACGAGCGCGGAGTGCCAGGCCAACTCCCTGGAGATCATCCGCGCCGCCGAGGCGTACATCGCCGAGCACGGCCGCCCCGACCCCTTCGGTCCGGTGGTCCACGAGCCGCTGCCGGAGGCCGACCGGCGAGCCCGCGCCGCGGCGCTGTTCCCGCTGGTCAGGGGCCTGGCATCGACGGACAAGCCGCAGGTCGGTCACTACACCGACGCGTCGGAGGTCCTCGACTTCCTGGCCCGCGCCGAGCACCCGCGGCTGGCCGCGCTCGGCACCTCCTGCCCGGACCACTTCCTGCGCACCAAGGTGCGGCCGCTCGTCCTCGACCTGCCGCCGGACGCGCCGCTGGAGGACGTCCGGGCCCGGCTGGGCGAGCTGCACGAGGCGTACCGGGAGGAGTACCGCGCCTACTACGAGCGGTACGCCGTGCCGGGCAGCCCGCCGATGCGCGGCGCGGACCCGGCCGTCGTGCTCGTGCCCGGCGTCGGCATGTTCACCTTCGGCAAGGACCAGCAGACCGCGCGCGTGGCGAGTGGCTTGGGCTTGGGCATGCGCCGGAGCTTGGCCTCCTCCAGCTCCCAGTACTCGATGCGGAACTTCTCGGACTCGGGGATCGGGGCGTAGGAGGACAGGGCCTCGGCGCCGCGCATGACGTTGATCGCGTTGACGTAGAACTCGCCCGCGACACGCGCCGTCTGCTTGTCCTTGCCGAAGCTGAACATGCCGACGCCGGGCACCAGCACGATCGCCGGGTCGGCGCCGCGCATCGGCGGCGAGTCGGGTGTCGCGTGCCGCTCGTAGTAGGCGCGGTACTCATCGCGATACGACGAATGGAGCTCCCGCAGCCGCGCCACCACCTCGTCCAGGGGAGCGGTCGGCGG
>DASQPY010000103.1:0-16655 GCA_035643735.1 Actinoallomurus sp.
ACGTCGACGAGCGCCTCGCGCTGCGGGACGGCGGACGCGACCTGCCGGAGGTTCTGGCCGATGGTCTGGCCGAGCAAAGGAAGATCCGAGATTCCGTGACTGTAGGACGGTTGGGACATGGCCGCCTCCTCGTGCATTTCCCCGCATCCTGCCGCAGCGCACCACATCGCGATAGAGCCCTATCCGCGCGGGCTCTGAGAGCCTCGGCGTCACAACGACGTCAGTGAGCGCTTTCATGGCCTACGCTTTTCGGGGAGGAGCACACACAATGCAGAGATCTACGCGTGAACGGATCGTTTCCGAGGCGCTCCGGCTGTTCGCCGAACGGGGCTACGCCGCGACGTCCGTCGCGGAGATCGAGGCCGCCTCCGGCCTCTCGCCGGGCGCGGGCGGCCTCTACCGCCACTTCCGCTCCAAGGAAGAGGTGCTCGCCGCGGCGGTGCGCGAGCACATCACGCGTACGTCGAAGCAGGTCTCGGTGACCTTCCAGCATGCGTCCGGCATCCAGGACAAGCCGCTGGTCGACCGGCTGCGGCTCGCCGCGTCCATGGGCATGGGCAAGATGCGCGAGGAGGCCGACCTCATCCGGGTGCTCTTCCGCGACCTGGACAAGTTCCCCAACCTCGTCGCCGAGATGCGCGAGGGCATCGTCAACCCGCTCTACGACATGATCACCAAGTGGCTGTCCGCCCAGCCGGAGATGGCCGGCATGGACGAGGACTGGGACGCGATCGCCCTGGCTCTCGGTGGCTCGATCGTCAACTACTGGCTCGCGAGTGACGCCCTGCACGAACCGCCGCAGCGCGTGGACGAAGAACGCTTCATCAACGCGTGGGCCCGTCTCGCCATGGGACTGACCGGCCAGACGGCCGAAGCCGTCTGAGGGTCAGGCGTGTCCCGACCCCGAATACCGTTGTGGGAGTGAGCACGGACACCTACGCGGAATGGCTGCGGGCGCGCGATGACGATGAGTTGCGCGCGCTCTTCTCGTGCCGCCCCGAACTGATCACGCCGGTCCCCGCCGACATCACCGCCCTGTCATCCCGCGCCTCCGCGCCCTCGGCCCTCTCACGAGCGCTCGACCGGCTCGACCGGTTCGCGCTGAACGTCTTCGAGGCGCTGCTGGTGCTCCCCGTTCCCACGACGCGTGACGATCTCGCCGCCGCGGTCGGTGCCGGCGTGGACGGCGCGCTCGACCGGCTGCGCGCCCTCGCCCTGGTCTGGGGCACCGGCCAGGAGCTGCGGGCCGCGCCCGGCGCGCGGCAGGCGATCCCTCATCCGGCGGGCCTCGGCCCGCCCACTCGTGAGGCCTTCGCGTCCTATCCGTCCGACCGCCTGTCGGCGCTGCTGGACGACCTCGGCTTGGACTCCGTGGACGCCATCGGCGAACGCATCGGCGCCCTGATCGCGGACGCCGGGCCCGAGGCACGGGCCGCACTCGACCGGCTCGCCTGGGGTCCGCCGATCGGCAAGGTCGACGGCGCGCGCCGTCCTGTCACGCTCGCGACCGCGAGCTCCCCGATCGAGCGGCTCCTCGCCCGCGGGCTGCTGGTCGCCACCGACGACCGCACCGTGACCCTTCCCCGTGAGGTCGGCCGATACCTCCGCGACGGCCGCGTCTTCCGCGATCTGGAGACAGCCGCGCCACCGCTCGGCGGCACCGTACGCGACCGGTCGCTGGTCGACCGCACCGCCGGCGGGCAGGCGTTCACCACCGTCCGCACCCTCGAGGACCTGCTCGAACGCTGGGGCATCGACCCTCCCGGCGTGCTTCGCAGCGGCGGGCTCGGCATCCGCGACCTGCGGTCGGTCGCCGTCCACCTGGACCTGCCCGAGTGGACGGCGGCGCTCCTGATCGAGGTCGCGTACGCCGCCGGGCTGCTCGCGCGCAGCGGCGACTTCGACGGCTCGGGCGCGGGACGCGGCAACGGGAGCGACGCCGTATGGCTGCCGACGCAGGCGTATGACCTGTGGCGGCTCCAGGACACCGAGCGCCGCTGGGTCACGCTCGCCGAGGCATGGCTGCGTATGGACCGGGTCCCCGGTCTCGCCGGCGAACGTGACGACCGCGACCGCCTGATCAACGCCCTGTCCGACGACGCCATCCGGGCCAGCGCCCCGCAGGTACGCCGGTCGGTGCTCGCCGCTCTCGCGGACGCCCCGCCCGGCACGGCACCGTCGGCCGAGAGCGTCTACTCCCACCTCGCCTGGCTTCAACCGCGGCGCGGTGGCACGCTGCGCGAGCGGCTCGTCGGCTGGACCCTCCGCGAGGCCGAGGCGCTGGGCGTGACCGGTTTCCGGGCGGCGGCGGCCCACGCCAGCGCCCTGCTGGCCGGTGACGGCGCCGCCAAGGCCCTGCTCAAGGTGTTGCCCACACCGGTCGACCATGTGCTGATCCAGGCCGACCTGACCGCGGTCGCGCCCGGCCCCCTGGTCGCCGACCTGGCCCGTGAGCTGGCGCTCGCCGCCGACGTCGAGTCGACCGGCGGAGCCACCGTCTACCGCTTCACTCCCGAGTCCGTACGCCGTGCGCTCGACGCCGGTCGCGGCGCCTCCGAGCTGATCGACCTGCTTTCGAAGCATTCGGCCACCGAGCTTCCCCAGCCGCTGCACTATCTCATCGAGGACGTCGCCCGGCGGCACGGCCGGCTGCGCGTCGGCATCGCCTCTGCCTACGTCCGTAGCGACGACCCCGCCGTGCTCGGGGAGATCATGGCCGACCGGCGGTCGGACCAGTTGCGGCTGCACCGGCTCGCCCCGACCGTCCTCGCGTCGCGCGTGCCCCGCGCCGAACTGCTCGACGTGCTCCGCCAGCTCGGGTACGCGCCGGTGGCCGAGTCCCCCGAAGGCTCGGTCGTGATCACCCGCCTCGACGCCAGGCGCGCCGACTCGGCCGGCCACGGCACCTACGACCAGGCCCACCACGCCGTACTCGGCTCCGGGCCGGACGTCTCTGTGATCACCGCGGCGGTACGCGCGCTGCGGGCGGGCGACGAGGCCGCGCGCGTGTCGGTCCCGTACGGTTCCCCGCCGCGTTCCCCGGCGGCGGCCATGGTCCAGCATCTGCGCGAGGCCGCCGACCGCGGCGCGCGCGTCTGGATCGGCTACCTCGACCAGCAGGGACAGGCGTCCAGCCGGATCATCGAACCCGCGCGCATCGAGGGCGGTTTCCTCACGGCGTACGACGCGACCCGCGCCGCCATCCACCGGTTCGCCCTGCACCGCATCACGGGGGTCGCCGACGTCGACGGCTCGGGCTGACGTTCCGCCGCGAAACGGCGACGCAGATTGAACCGAACTGTGATCGTCACCGTCCTCACCAGAGGCCATGCTTGGAGGTGGCTTTACCGCCTCTGGACATCCACGTGGGGGACCGACCATGACGTGGCAGGATCCGCAAGGTCAGTCGGACTGGCGCGACGCGTACGGCCAGTACGGCCGGCAGGGGCCGTACGGGCAACAGGAGCCGAAGGATTCGCCGCCACCGGGCTGGGGGCCTGACCCGTACGGGCAGACCCCCTACGCGCAGGGCCCGTACCCCCAAGATCCCTACGCGCAGGGCCCGTACCCGCAAGGCCCGTACCCGCAAGGCCCGTACCCGCAGGATCCGTACGGGCAGTACTCCTATGCCGGGTACGGACCGGCCGGCGCCCCGCGGTCCGGCAACAACGGCGCGACCATAGCCGCTCTCGTGGCCAATATCATCGCCGCCCTCCTCTGCTGCTCCGGCATCGCCTGGATCCCGGGGATCATCACCTCCGCGATCGCGCTGAACCGCGTCAACACCGATCCGGAGTCCGCCCGCCGCATGACCATCGCGGCCTGGGTGTGCTTCGCGGCCGACATCGTGGTGAGCCTGGGGTTCGTCGTGCTCATCTACGCCACGGGCGGATTCTCGGGCTCCTAGGGCCTGTCTCGGAGTCGCCGCGCAGTAGGACAGCGGGGCTTCGAGACAGGCCCTCGGGCCAGACCACGCCGCGGGAATCCGCGCGGGAAGCTCCAGGGGGGCTCCGGCTGTTGGACACTGTGATCCCCACGTTGAAAGGCATCACGTGACCGACGGCCCGCTCATCGTCCAGTCCGACAAGACCCTCCTGCTCGAGGTCGATCATGACTCGGCCGCCGAGTGCCGCAAGGCGATCGCACCGTTCGCCGAGCTCGAGCGCGCCCCGGAGCACGTCCACACCTACCGGATCACCCCTCTGGCGCTGTGGAACGCCCGCGCCGCGGGCCACGACGCCGAGCAGGTGATCGATGCGCTGATCAGTTTCGCGCGCTATCCGGTTCCGCACGCCCTGCTCGTGGACATCGCCGAGACGATGGGCCGGTACGGGCGGCTGCGGTTGGAGAAGCACCCCGTGCACGGCCTGGTGCTCGCGTCGTCGGATCGTGCGGTGCTGGAGGAGGTGCTGCGCGCGCGGAAGCTCCAGACGATGTTCGGCCCACGCGTCGACGACGACACGGTGGCGGTGCACCCGAGCGAGCGCGGCACCCTCAAGCAGGCGCTGCTGAAGATCGGCTGGCCGGCCGAGGACCTTGCCGGGTACGTCGACGGCGAGGCGCACAACATCGACCTGGTCGAGAACGGCTGGGGCCTGCGCGGCTACCAGCGCGACGCGGCGGAGTCCTTCTGGCACGGCGGCTCCGGAGTAGTCGTGCTGCCCTGTGGCGCGGGCAAGACGATCGTGGGCGCCGCCGCGATGGCGCACGCGTCGGCCACCACTCTGATCCTGGTCACCAACACCGTCTCGGCGCACCAGTGGAAGCAGGAGCTGCTGAAACGCACGTCTCTCACCGAGGAGGAGATCGGGGAGTACACCGGCACGAAGAAGCAGATCCGCCCGGTCACCATCGCGACGTACCAGGTCATGACGACCCGCCGGAAGGGCGTCTACACCCACCTGGAGCTGTTCGACGCGCGTGACTGGGGCCTGGTCCTGTACGACGAGGTGCACCTCCTGCCGGCACCCATCTTCCGGATGACCGCCGACCTGCAGACCCGCCGCCGCCTGGGCCTGACCGCGACCCTCGTACGCGAGGACGGCCGCGAGGGCGATGTGTTCTCCCTCATCGGCCCGAAGCGCTACGACGCCCCGTGGAAGGAGATGGAGGCCCAGGGCTGGATCGCCCCGGCGGACTGCGTCGAGGTCCGCGTGACGCTGACCGAGTCCGAGCGCCTCGCGTACGCGACGGCCGAGCAGGAGGACCGCTACCGGTTCTGCGCCACGACGCCCACCAAGTCCTCGCTGGTCGAGGCCCTGGTCGAGCGCCACCGCGGCGAGCAGACCCTGGTGATCGGCCAGTACATCGACCAGCTCGACGAGCTCGGCGAGCGCCTGAACGCCCCGGTGATCAAGGGTGAGACCAAGATCAAGGAGCGCGAGCGGCTGTTCGACGCCTTCCGCAGCGGCGAGATCTCGGTGCTGATCGTCTCCAAGGTCGCCAACTTCTCCATCGACCTGCCCGAGGCGGCCGTGGCCGTCCAGGTCTCGGGCACGTTCGGGTCGCGGCAGGAGGAGGCCCAGCGGCTCGGCCGGGTACTCCGGCCGAAGGCGTCCGGCAAGGGCGCGCGCTTCTACTCCGTCGTCGCACGCGACACCCTCGACCAGGACTACGCGGCCCACCGGCAGCGCTTCCTCGCCGAGCAGGGCTACGCCTACCGCATCGTCGATGCCGACGCCGTCCTCGCCGACGAGGAGATCTGAGCCCCGTCCCAGGTCGCGTCAGGTGGTGAAGAAGGCGGCCAGCGCCGGGGCGAGAGCGTCCGGGGACACGTCGTGCGTCTGGCCCGCAAGGGTCCGGTGCCCGGCCATCGGGAGCGCGTCCGCGGTGGCCTTGGCCGCCTGCTGAAGGCTCTGCGGGCTGTCGGCCCCGGCGAGGACCAGCGCCGGGACACTGATCGTGGAGGCCAGGTCGCGCGGCACGCCGCCGTCGCCGAGCACCTGGTCGTCGTAGGCGAGTGTCGGGGCGATCGCCTCCAGCGCGGCCCAGCCCGGCTGTGCCCGGATGCCGGCGACGGCCGGCGCGGGGACGCCGACGTACGTCATGAACAGCTCCACGGCGTCGCCGACGCGTCCGGCGTCGAGCAGCTCGCCCAGCCGCTCGGTGTACTCCTTGATCCGTGCGCCGTCCTCGACTTCGGCCATGAACGGCGGCTCGTAGAGTGCCAGCTTGGTGATCGGCAGGCCGGCCGCCGCGGCCGCCAGGGCGAGAGCGGCACCGGAGGAGATGCCGTAGACGTATGCCTCGCCGCCGGCCTCCCCGATGAGGGCCTGGAGATCCTCGACCTCCCGGGCGACCGCGTACGGCGTGGTGTCGGAGCTCTCGCCCCGCCCGCGACGGTCGTAGGTGTGGACGGTGAAGCGCTCCCGCAGCAGGGCCGCGAGTGGCCGCATCGGCCCCGCCGCGCGATGGCACAGGGCGCCGTCGACGAGGACGAGCGCCGGCCCGCTGCCGGTGCGCTCGTAAGCGATCAGGGTGCCGTCGGCTGAGCTGACAGTTGGCATTTCGGTGCTCCTTAGTCCTTCGGGTGTCCGCCCAGACCGGCCACGTAGACGTCGAAGCGGTCGAGGCTGGTGGTGAATCCGGCCCTCGCCTCGGCGCTCAGGTACGCCTCCGGCACGTTGGTCTGATGGGTGACCACCTCGGTGCGCCCGTCGTTCAGGTCGACGAAGCTGATCGTGGTCCGCATGCCGCCCTCGACGCCGGGCTCGATCCACACCAGCCGGTCGGGCCGCTCGATCTCGACGTAGACGGCCCGCATCGTGTACGTGCTGCCGTCGGCGTCGCTGACCATGGTGGTCTCGAAGGACCCGCCGGGCCGCAGGTCGATGACGATGCCGGCGACCGGCGTACTCATCCCGGCCGGACCCCAGAAGTGCGTGAGGTGTTCCGGCGTGGTCATGCAGTCGAACAGCAGCTCGGGCGAGGCCCGATGCACGCGCCGGTAGGTGAGCTCGCCTGTCGCGGTCATCGTGTCGTCTCCTCGTCGTCGCGCCGCTGGGTCCGCAGGGCGGCCAGATGCTCCTCCAGGCGGTCGTGCCGGTCGGACCAGACCTGCCGGTGACGCGCGATCCAGCCGACGGCCGCGTCGAGGCGCACCGTCTCCAGAACACAGGGCCGTGACTGCGCGGTCCGGGTACGCGAGATGAGGCGGGCGTGTTCGAGCACCTTGACGTGCTTGGAGACCGCCTGCTGCGTCATCGCGAACGGCTCGGCGAGCTGGTTCACCGTCGCGTCGCCCTCCGCCAGGCGCTCCAGGATCGCGCGCCTGGTGGGATCGGCCAGCGCCGAGAACACCAGGCTCAACTCGTCTTCAACGACTGTCATGCCCTCAACGTATCCACAACCGCCAGATTGCACAACTGATTAGTTGTGAAGGTACCCGACGTTCACCAGCCGCTACTGGGGTGTGGAGCTCGAGTCGGACTGGGCCGTGGGCTCCCCCGTGACGTGGCGGGAGCGCGAGGTCGAGATGCGGGACCCCGAACGCCAGGTGGTGCTGGTGTCCGAACCCTGTCGCCGGCTGTCGTACACCTGGCACACCTACACACCCGAGTGGGGCAAGGTCCACGGCTTCAGCGACGAGGACTTCGCCCGGCTGGCCGCAGAGCCCCGGACGAAGGTCACCTTCGACATCGAGCCGGCCGGATCGACGGTCAGGCTGACCGTCACGCATGACGACTTCGAGCCCGGCAGCCTCATTCTGGAGAACGTCAGGCAGGGCTGGCCGCACCTGCTGTCCAGCCTGAAGACCCTGCTGGAGTCCGGCGAGCCGCTGCCCTAGACACCCAGGACGCCCCCGAGGCCGCGATTGGAGGACCGGGTGGCGTCATACGCCAACGGACAGGCCAGCGTCAGCGTGCGGATCGGCTCGGGCAGTTGGAAGTTCAGCTGAAGGACGTACCGGTCCGCTCCGCTGAACATCTGCGACAGGTAGTCGCCCGCTCCCCCGGCTCGGCGAAAGGTCGCGATTGGGGTGTTCTGCCAGTCCGTGACCTGGGCGCGCAGATGGTCGAAGTAGCCGATCTGGCGTTGGTAGGCGTCGATCATCTCGTACCCCTGCAGAGCTCTCTTACGGAGATGGCCGATCAACTGCCCCTGGGGCGTGACGACATCGATCTTGGGGGTGCCGACATAGGAGTACGGCTTGTTCACCCAGAAATAGGGCATGCCGTCAGGCCGGGTCACGAGGAGGTCCCGTTTGGCCTGGTCATTGCGGCGCTGGTTGAGGACACGCCAGGCCTTCTGGGCACCATTGACGCCCTGCTCGGCGACGTTCGCGACCGGCTGGCCCTGCGGATTCCAGATGGTGTACTTCGCCTGGACCGAGAACATCTCCGGCGGCTGATCGTAAACGAGCACAGGGGAATTGAAGAGATCCACTCGCGAAGCTTACGGCTCCGACCGGAAGTGACGCATACGGGACAGATATCGGATCAGTAATCAACCCGCACATGCGAAAGGGGCGGTCCCAGCACCGAGGACCGCCCCTTCTGCTGACCGGACTTAGAAGTCCATGCCGCCCGCGTCCGGAGAGGCCGGAGCCTTCTCCTTCTCGGGCTTCTCCGCGATGACCGCCTCGGTCGTCAGGAAGAGCGCCGCGATGGACGCGGCGTTCTGCAGCGCCGAGCGCGTCACCTTGGCCGGGTCGATGATCCCGGCGTCGAACATGTTGACGTACTCACCGGTCGCGGCGTTGAGGCCCTCGCCCGGCGGGAGCGAGCGAACCCGCTCCGCCACGACGCCGCCCTCAAGGCCGGCGTTGACGGCGATCTGCTTGAGCGGCTCTTCGAGAGCGCGCTTGACGATCGTGGCACCCGTGGCCTCGTCGCCCTCAAGCTCGATCTTGTCGAACGCACCGATGCCGGCCTGCAGCAGCGCCACGCCACCACCGGGGACGATGCCCTCCTCAACCGCGGCCTTCGCGTTGCGGACGGCGTCCTCGATGCGGTGCTTGCGCTCCTTGAGCTCGACCTCGGTCGCCGCGCCGGCCTTGATGACGGCGACGCCGCCGGCCAGCTTGGCGAGGCGCTCCTGGAGCTTCTCGCGGTCGTAGTCCGAGTCGCTGTTCTCGATCTCGACCCGGATCTCGTTGACGCGACCCGCGATGTCGTCGGTGTTGCCGGCGCCATCGACGATGGTGGTCTCGTCCTTGGTCACGACGACGCGCTTGGCCTGGCCGAGCATGTCGAGCGTGGTGTTCTCCAGCTTGAGGCCGATGTCCTCGCTGACGACCTGGCCACCGGTCAGGATCGCGATGTCCTGCAGCATGGCCTTGCGGCGGTCACCGAAGCCCGGAGCCTTGACGGCGACGGACTTGAAGACACCGCGGATCTTGTTGACGATCAGCGTGGCCAGGGCCTCGCCCTCGACGTCCTCGGCGATGATGACCATCGGCTTGCCACTCTGCATGACCTGCTCGAGAACCGGCACGAGGTCCTTGTTAGCCGAGATCTTCGAGCTGGCGATCAGGATGTACGGGTCGTCGAAGACGGCCTCCATACGCTCCGGGTCGGTCACGAAGTAGTGGGAGACGTATCCCTTGTCGAAGCGCATGCCCTCGGTGAGCTCGAGCTCGAGGCCGAAGGTCTGGCTCTCCTCGACGGTGATGACGCCTTCCTTGCCGACCTTGTCCATCGCTTCGGCGATCATCTCGCCGATCGAGGGGTCGCCGGCGGAGATGGAGGCCGTCGAAGCGATCTGCTCCTTGGTCTCCACGTCCTTGGCAATCTTGGAAAGCTCTTCGCTCACGCGCTCGACGGCGGACTCGATGCCCCGCTTGAGGGACATCGGGTTGGCGCCGGCGGCGACGTTGCGCAGGCCCTCGCGGACCAGCGCCTGAGCCAGAACGGTGGCCGTGGTGGTGCCATCGCCCGCGACGTCATCGGTCTTCTTCGCGACCTCTTTGACGAGCTCGGCCCCGATCTTCTCCCACGGGTCCTCGAGCTCGATCTCCTTCGCGATCGAGACACCGTCGTTGGTGATCGTGGGGGCGCCCCACTTCTTCTCCAGCACGACGTTGCGGCCCTTGGGTCCAAGGGTGACCTTCACGGCGTCGGCGAGCTGGTTCATGCCGCGTTCGAGGCCGCGTCGTGCTTCCTCGTCGAACGCGATCATCTTTGCAGCCATAGGCTCCAGATCCTCCCGGAACGGGGTGGCTATCAATGGATCGAGTCGACGCCCGCGACGGACGACCTCACCGGCGACTACCATGCCGTCGCCGGGATGAGAGGCCTCGTCGCCTCGATCACTTTCTTGGCGTTGGCACTCTCAACATCAGAGTGCCAACGTTGTGTTTAGCACTCTACCCCAGCGAGTGCAAGCCGCACGCCTCCCACCAGGCATCGCACACGCAGTGAGGCCCGGCGCTCGATCGCGCCGGGCCTCGTTCGAGCTATGCGGATCAGAGCATGCGGACCGACTCCGCCTGCGGACCCCGGTCGCTCTGTGTGATCTCGAACTCCACCCGCTGCCCCTGCTCGAGGCTGCGGTAGCCATCAGCGACGATGGCCGAATAGTGCACGAACACGTCCCTGCCACCGTCGACCGCGATGAAGCCGTAGCCTTTGTCCGCGTTGAACCACTTGACGGTGCCTTGTGCCATTCCTAACAACTCCCACCAGGCCATTCCCGTGGTCATTCCCACGGCTACCGACTCAGGTTCGCCGGAGGCGCGAACCCGATGGCCAGCACGGGTCGAGCCGCGATGACCATCGCCGACCATACACACGGCTACGGTCCGTGGAACAGCCTTTACCCAAGATGACCGGACGGCCGATCCTGGTCAATCCCGGATCATTGAAATGGGAACTTTGCCAAGTGGCGGGAAAAACACCCTGACTCGCTCGTATGCCTAGCCGCCGGCCACCGCGGGGATGATCGAGATCTGCGCGCCATCAGGCGTAACGGTGTCGAGTCCCTCGGCGAAGCGCACATCCTCTTCACCCACATAAACGTTCACAAAACGGCGGATCTTGCCGTTTTCATCAAGGATTCGGGCAGCAATCCCGGAGAAACTGGCGTCCAGGTCGGCGACGACCTCTCGCACCGTCGCCCCCGACGCCTTCACCTCCGACTCGCCGCCCGTGTAGCTGCGCAGGATCGTGGGGATGCGCACGCTGATCGAACTCATGCCAGGCCCGCCTTTCGGAATGCGTCGAACGAAGGGGCGATGTTCGCGGACGGCCGGGCGACCGCCGCGACCGCGTCGAGAGTCTTCAGGCCGTCGCCGGAGTTGATCATGACGGTCTCGGCGGACGGGTCCAGCGCGCCCGAGGCCAGTAGCTTGCGCAGCGAGGCCAGGGTGACGCCGCCGGCCGTCTCGCCGAAGATGCCCTCCGTACGGGCGAGCAGACCAATGCCCTCGATGACCTCTTCGTCGGAGACGTCTTCGATGGCGCCCCCCGTCCGGCGGACCGCGTCCAGGACGTACGGGCCGTCGGCCGGGTTGCCGATGGCCAGGGACTTGGCGATCGTGTCGGGCTTCACGGGCCGTACGACGTCGTGCCCGGCCTTGAACGCCGCGGCCACCGGCGAGCAGCCGGTCGCCTGGGCACCGAACACCTTGTACGGCTTGTCCTCCACCAGACCGAGCCTGATGAGCTCCTGGAACGCCTTGTCGATCTTGGTGAGCTGTGCGCCCGAGGCAATCGGCACCACGATCTGGTCGGGCAGCCGCCAGCCGAGTTGCTCGGCCACCTCGTACCCGATCGTCTTGGAGCCCTCGGCGTAGTACGGGCGCACGTTGACGTTCACGAACGCCCAGTCGTCCTGCTCGCCGGCGATCTCGGAGGCCAGCCGGTTGACATCGTCGTAGTTGCCGTCGACGGTCACGAACGTCCCGCCGTACACCGCGGTGGCGACGATCTTCTGCTGCTCGAGGTTCGACGGCACGAACACCGCGCTGCGGATGCCCGCGCGCGCCGCAGCGGCGGCCACCGCGTTGGCGAGGTTGCCGGTGGACGGGCAGGCCAGCACCTTGAAGCCGAGCTCGCGCGCGGCCGCCAGCGCGACCCCGACGACCCGGTCCTTGAAGGAGTGCGTGGGGTTGCCGCTGTCGTCCTTGACCCACAGCGACCGCAGGCCGAGCGACTCGGCGAGGTTGTCGGCGCGGACCAGGCGGGTGAAGCCGGGCTCGGTGTTGGGCGTCTCGGTGACGTTCGGCGGCACCGGGAGCAGGTCACGGTAACGCCAGATGTTGCGGGGACCCGCCTCGATCCGCTCGCGGCTCACGTTCGAATAGTCATAGGTGACCTCGAGCGGGCCGAAACACTGCTCGCAGGCGTAGCGCGGGCCGAGATCGTAGGATTCTCCGCACTCACGACACGTGAGTGCGGTCGCGGGGCCGAGGTTCGGGACGGCTGTCAGCGACATGGAGCGAGGCCTCTCTCCTCATCTTTCTCGTGCCACCTTGGTCACGAGCCGGAGTTGGCACCTGTCCCGGGCGGCCTCGCATTGGATTCGGCGAGTGGCGGCGCGGCTCGTGCCGCGCTGATGACCGCATGTCCGGGAGGGTTGCCGGGGCTTCAACGGGCCGGTCCCTCCACCCCTCTGGATGAGCGGTATTGAGTTGTATCGGGAATTGTATACGCGACTGACCGGTTCTTGGCCAGCCGGGGTCTCAGGTCACGAGACGCTCCAGAGTACGAATACCATCTACGGACAGCAACCGTATGGTTACGAATCGCGCAGCCGCCGACCTTTCGCGATCGCCGTTAACGACGGCCGGTTACCCTCCCCCCATGGCTGACACGCAGGTGCTCGTCGCATCCAACCGCGGCCCTGTCTCGTTCTCGCTGGCCGACGACGGGACCCTGTCGATGCGTCGCGGTGGCGGCGGTCTCGTCTCCGCCCTCGCCGGGCTCAGCGGCGACATCCTGTGGATCTGTGCCACTCTGTCGGACGCCGACAGGGCCGCCGCCCGGCGCGTTCCCGACGGACGGCTGGACGTCCCGGACATCGGCGCCGTCCGGATGCTGGACATCCCGGCGGGGACGTTCCACCGGGCGTACAACGCGGTCGCCAACTCGACGCTGTGGTTCGTGCACCACATGCTGTTCGACACGCCTAACAAGCCGCACTTCGACGCCCGTTCTCGCCGCGACTGGCAGTCCTATGAGGCGTACAACGCGGCGTTCGCGGACGCGCTGGCACGCGACGCCTCGCCCGGCGCGAAGATCGCCGTACAGGACTACCACCTCGCGCTCGTCCCCACGCTGCTGCGCGAGCGCCGGCCAGACGTGAAGATCACGCACTTCTCGCACACGCCGTGGGCGCCGCCGGAGTACTACCGGCTACTGCCGGACGACATCGGGCGGCAGGTGCTGGAGGGCATCCTCGGCGCCGACCACGCCGGCTTCCAGACCGAGCGCTGGGCCGAGGCGTTCCTCGACTGCTGCGCGGCGGTCCTGCGGGCGAGCGTCGACCGCCGGGCGCGTACGGTCTCCCATCGCGGGCACGTCACGCGTGTCGGCGTGCACGGCCTCGGCGTCGACGGCGACGCACTCAGGGCACGAGCCGCCGAGCCGGACGTGAAGGCCCGCGCCGCGGCGCTGCGCGAGCAGGTCGGCGACCGGCGGCTCATCGTGCGCATCGACCGCACCGAGCTGTCCAAGAACATCGTGCGTGGTCTGCTCGCCTACCGCGAGCTGCTCGCCAAGCACCAGGAATGGCACGGCCGGGTCGTGCACCTGGCGTTCGCCTACCCCTCGCGGCATGACCTGCCGGAGTACCGGGAGTACACCGCGGCCGTGCAGCGGATCGCGGCGGAGATCTCCGATGAGTTCGGCCACGACTCATGGGATCCGCTGATCCTGCAGGTCAACGACGATTACCCGCGCTCGCTGGCGGCTTACGGGATGGCCGACGTGCTGCTCGTGAACCCGATCCGCGACGGCATGAACCTCGTCGCCAAGGAGGGGCCGACGCTCTCCCGGCGCGGTTGCACGCTGGTGCTGTCCCGCGAGGCCGGCGCCGCCGCGGAGATGTGCGACGACGCCATCATGGTGAACCCCTACGACGTGTCACAGACCGCCGAAGCGCTGCACCAGGCCCTGCTCATGCCGCCGGACGAACGCGCCGAGCGGTGCAAGCGCCTCGCCGAGACGGCCACCGCCCTGCCGCCGCAACGCTGGCTCGCCGACCAACTCGCCGCACTGACATAGAAGCTCGCCTCGGCACAAGCCGCGCGGTCAGGTGTAGCTGTCGCCGAGGGACTGGCGCACCTGCTTGCGCGCCTCGTGGATCCGCGACTTCACCGTGCCGAGCGGCAGGTTGAGCTGCGTGGCGATCTCGCTGTACTCCAGCTGGGACACGTCGCGCAGCACCAGCGCCTCGATGAGGTCGGGCTTGCGGCGCTCCAGGTCCTCCATCGCGTCCAGGATGTCGACGCGAGAGCCGGCGATGACGCTCGTACGGCGCGGGTCGGGCCGCTGGTCCGGCAGCTCACCGGCCTGCTCCATGGAGCGGCGCTTGAGCGAGCGGTAGGTCGAGCGCGCGGAGTTGGCCACCACGACGTGCAACCACGTGGTGAAGCGCGACCGGCCCTCGAAGCGGTTGATGTTCCTTGCCACCTGCATCAACGCGTCCTGACACGCTTCTTCGGCATCCTGCCTGCACGGGAGGAACCGCGCGCAGTGCCGCAGGACGTCGGGCTCGATCACTCGCAGTAGTGCGTTGAGAGCCTCCCGGTCTCCGTCGGCGGCCCGCTGAGCCAATTCCTCAGTCCGCTCGTCGTACGCCATGACCTGTCCTCGCCCTCACCATCGCCCCGTATTGGGCATGATACGGGGGTGTCCATGCCTCCGGCCGTCGGCCGTTACCGAATCGATCGCGTTCTTGGATCAGGAGCATTCGCCTCCGTGTGGCTCGCCCATGACGAGGTGCTCGACGCCCTCGTCGCGGTGAAGGTACTGGCCGGCGGACTGCTCGACGACCTTGACGTGCGCAACCGTTTCCTCGAAGAGGCCAAGATCCTGCGCCGCGCGGACTCCGAACGCCTCGTGCGCGTGCACGACATCGGTGAGCTCGACGACGGGCGCCCGTACTTCGTGATGTCCTACGCCGACCTCGGGACACTCTCGGACCGGATGAGAAGGCGTGACCTGAGCACGGCCGAGGCACTGCGGCTGGCCACCGAGGTCGCCCATGGCGTCGAGGTCATCAACAGGCTGGGGATCATTCACCGCGATCTCAAGCCGTCGAACGTGCTGTTCCAGTCGACCACCGACGGCGGCGAACGCCTCCTGATCGCCGACCTCGGTCTCGCCAAGGCGCTCGCGCACGCCTCGGGCGCGTTCACGTTGCCGGTCGGCACCCCGGGGTACATGTCGCCGGAGCAGGCGAGGTTCGGCGGTGGCCTCGACGTGCGCGCCGACGTGTACGGCCTGGGTGCGCTGACGTACCACCTGGTCACCGGCCGTGCGCCGAGCACGGCGCCGGTGCTCGTGCCGCCCAGCGCGATCCGGCCGGGCCTGCCGCCCGCCGTGGACGACATCGTGATGCGGGCGCTGGAGACCGACCGCGAGCGCCGCTGGCCGTCCGCGGAGGCGTTCGCGGCGGCCCTGAGCGTCCCGATCCGATCGGCGCCCGCCTCCGCCCCTCCCGCGGACCACACCGTGGCCGAGGACGCGACGGTGGGCGACCCGACCGCGAGGGGCCGCTCGCCGGTGCACGATGACCACACGGTGGCCGACCCGACGAGATCGGACGCCTCGTCGAGCGGCCGCGGCCGTCACCGCGCCGAGTCGCCGCACGAGCAGACGATGCGGCAGCCACTGCCGAGCACGGAGGGGCCCGCGGACAAGACGGTCGTGGACTTCCCGCTCCCCCGGCACCAGCCGCCGAGCGGCCACCCCGACCGCGAGGTGCGCACCGGAGAGACGCGCCGCAGCCGGCTGCTCGTCGCCGCCGGGCTCGCCGGGGTCCTCATCGCCGGCGGTGGCGGCGCGTACACCATCGCCCGGCTCGCCGGCTCCACGCCGGACAAGCCGCGCAAGGCGGCCAAGCCCAGCGACGGCCTGGTCACCGTCACCGACACGACGGGGCGGTTGAGCCTCCGCGTGCCGCCGTCCTGGAAGCTCCAGACACAGCACAACCGGTGGCCCGTCTCGGTGAGCGACGGCGCGACCGCCCCGGCGCTGCGAGCCACACCCGACTACGAGCAGTTCGTCGAGGACGGCGTGGCGGTCCCCGGGGTGTTCGCCGGGTTGACCCGTGACCTGCGGGTCCAGCTGCCGCCGGTCAGTCTGGGCAACCACAGCGTGCGCTGTACGCGGGGACCGGAGCGTCTGTACCACCACGGCTCACTGAGCGGGCGGATCACACCGTGGAAGTGCGGTGGCTCGATCACCGTCAACGAGGTCGGCCTGCGCGACTCCGCGAACAGGTTCGCGATGTGGGTCCGGGTCAAGCAGACCGGCCGCCCTGACCTCACCCAGCGCATCCTCGACAGCATCCGCACCAAGGGCTGACCCTCCCGCGGCGGCGTCCCCGCCACGTATCGCGTACGATATATCGCTAATAGATCGTTCGGGAGAGGGCCATGCACAGACGAGCCATGCACAGCGAGGAGCGCGCGGCGTTCGGCGGCTGGGGTCCGGGCTTCGGGCCGGGGTTCGGCACGCGAGGCCGCGGCCGCGGCGGACGCCGTACCA
>DASQPY010000104.1:0-2651 GCA_035643735.1 Actinoallomurus sp.
GTCGACCTGGGCGGACATAACGGCACCTTCGTCAATGGCGTACGGGTCACAGCGGCGGTGTTGAAGGAAAGCGACATCGTCGGAATCGGACGCGCCACTTTTCGCCTGATCGGCGAAGAACTCAGGGAATTCGTCGACACCGGCGACGTTTCCCTCATCGCCCAGGACCTCACCGTGCGTACGTCCAAGGGCAAGGTCCTGCTCGACCATGTGAGCTTCCCGATTCCCGAGCGCTGCCTGGTCGGGGTCATCGGCCCGAGCGGCGCGGGCAAGTCCACCCTCCTGGGGGCGGTGACCGGGACGCGCCCGGCCACTGAGGGCAGCGTGCAGTACGACCACCGCGACCTCTACACGCACTACCCGGAGCTGCGGCACCGGATCGGGCTGGTCCCGCAGGAGGACATCCTGCACACCCAGCTGCCGACCCGGCGAGCGCTGCGGTACGCCGCCGAGCTGCGCTTCCCCGGCGACACCAGCGCCACCGAACGCGATCGCCGGGTGGACGAGGTGCTCGACGAGCTCGGCCTGGCGCCGCACGCGCAGACCCGCATCGACCGCCTGTCCGGCGGCCAGCGCAAGCGGGTCAGCGTCGCACTGGAGTTGCTCACCAAGCCATCGCTGCTCTTCCTGGACGAGCCGACGTCGGGCCTGGACCCGGGCCTCGACAAGTCCGTCATGGAGATGATGCGCGACCTCGCCCACGACGGCCGCACCATCGTCGTCGTCACGCACAGCGTCGCCAATCTCGACACCTGCGACCGGCTGCTCGTCCTCGTCCCCGGTGGGCGGGTCGCCTTCTACGGGCCGCCGTCGGAGGGGCTGACGTTCTTCGGCAAGAGCAGCTGGGCCGAGGTGTTCCAGGCGTTCGACCGCGAACCGGGCCGCGACTGGGCCACGGAGTTCCAGGTGTCGCCGATGTACTCCCAGTACGTCGTGTCGGGCCTCGACAGCGGCGTCTCCGGCGCGGCGCGGCAACCGCCGCCTCCGTCCCGGCCGCCCCGGCAACAGGGCCGGCCGTCCCAGCTCGGCACGCTCTGCCGCCGCTACCTCGCCGTCATCGGGTCCGAGCGCAGCTATCTGGCGGTGCTCGCCATCCTGCCCGTCGTCGTCGGCGCGCTGATCCGCGCGGTGCCATCGCAGTACGGCCTGGCCGGACCGCCGGGCCGGAACGCCGACGCCTCCTCGCTCCTGCTGACCCTCGTCATCGGCGCGGTCTTCGTCGGCGCCGCCAACGCCGTACGCGAGCTGGTCAAAGAACGCGCCATCTATCGCCGAGAACGCGCGGCGGGCCTGTCGGCGGGTGTCTACCTGCTGTCCAAGATCCTCATTCTGAGCCTGATCACCGGTGTCCAGGCGATCCTTCTGGTGCTCATCGGCCTGGGCGGGCGCAGGATGCCGGCGCACGGAGCGGTGACGTCGCCGCTGCTGGAGCTGATGCTGGCCATGGCCGGGCTGGCCATCGTCTCCATGGCGATGGGCCTGCTCGTCTCCGCGGCGGTGAGCACGTCGGAGAAGACGATGCCGCTGCTCGTGCTCCTGTCACTGGCGCAGGTCATCCTCTGCGGCGCGCTCGTCGCGCTGCCCGGCAAGATCGGCCTCGAACAGCTCGGCTGGCTCGCGCCCTCGCGGTGGGGAATGGCGGCGACCGCCGCGACCGTCGACCTCAACCATCTGCAGCCACCCCTGCACAACACGCCGCCGGACTCGCTGTGGCGGCACACCAAGGGCGCCTGGCTGAAGGACATGGGAGTGCTGGCCGGCCTCGGCCTGGTCTTCCTCGGAGTCGCCTGGTGGTACCTCGAACGCCTGCGCCCCGGCCGCCGGACCCGGATCTAGTGGAGTCCTAGCGCCATCATCGCGATGAGCGCGCCGACGTGGCCCACGAAGACCAGGCCGATCAGGGTGATGAACAAGAACTTGGCCGGGCCGTGCTCGAAGACGCGGCCTTCCTTCAGCGGCCCCCGACGGGCCTCCCGCTCGGCGATCCGCTCCTCGAATGACATGCGTGGCGACATGGCGTCCAGCCCCCCAGAGTGACTTTGCACCCAAACCATTGGTGTACAAACTATAGTGGAGCGATCGGGCGACCTGGAGGCGACCTTGAGTGATGTTCGCGACACCGGCGACCCGCTCGCACTGGAGCGGCAGGTGTGCTTCGCGCTGGCGGTGGCCTCGCGCAACGTGATCGCGGTCTACCGGCCGCTGCTGGAGCCGATGGGCCTGACCCACCCGCAGTACCTCGTGATGCTCGCGCTGTGGGAGCGCTCACCGCTGTCGATAAAGGAGCTCAGCGGCCTGCTCCAGCTCGATCCCGGCACCCTGTCTCCACTGCTCAAGCGGCTGGAGGCCGGTGGCCTCGTCCGGCGCGGGCGCGACAGCGGCGACGAGCGCGTGCTGGCTGTCACGCTGACCCCCAAGGGCCGGGCGCTACGCGCGGAGGCGGAGAAGATCCCGCCGGCCATCGTCGAGCGGCTCGGCATGGAGATCGCCGAGCTGGAGGAGCTGCACGGCGCCCTCACGCGGCTGATTACCGCCGCGAACAACGCCGTACGCTGACGGTCCGGGGCCCGCCGCGTACGGCAGCGACGGACTCAGCTGAGGTCGCGCCGCCGGAACCCGACGAGCCCGGCCGCGATCAGCAGGCCGGCGAC